>JALZBL010000086.1 GCA_030947395.1 Actinomycetota bacterium
CGACGGTAGTCAGCCGGTCCGACAACGCCGGAAAGCGGCACTCTGGGTGTCGCCGACCGATCCGTGCCGGCGTCGTGGAAGCGGGTGGCGCGGCCGGCGTAGCCGCCGACGCTCCAGCCGGGCGGCCCTGCGGCCCGCGTTGAATTCTACGCGATCGCCGGCCTGACCGAGCCGAGTGCCGGGCCGCCGAGGTCCTAGGCTTGACCCGTCATGAGCGACTACACCTTGACGACGCTGGGCGTGGTCACCGACCTCGTCGACCTGCCGTTCGACGTGCCGCTGGCCGACTGGGAGGACCCTCGCATCGTGCAGGTGCCGCGGGGCATCTCGCGCCACGTGGTGCGTTTCGCGCGGGTCGACGGGCAGATCTTCGCGATCAAGGAGGCCAGCGAGCGCTACGTCCTGCGCGAGCACGTCCTACTGCGGGGGCTGGCCGCGCGTTCGGTGCCGGTGGTCGAGGCGTTCGGGACGGTCGTGGACCGCGAAGACGACGAGGGCGACGAACTCGGCGGACTACTGATTACCCGGCACCTGGCCTTCTCACTGCCCTATCGCTCCCTGTTCACCGGTCGCACCCTGCCCGACCTGCGCCGGTCGTTGCTCGACGCCCTCGCTCAGTTGTTCGTGCGCCTGCACCTGGCCGGGTTCTACTGGGGTGACTGCTCACTGTCCAACACCCTGTTCCGGCGTGACGCCGGCGAGCTGGCCGCCTACCTCGTGGACGCCGAGACCGGCGAGCTGCACCCCACCCTCACCGACGGGCAGCGCAACTACGACCTCACCATCGCGACCGAGAACATCGCCGGTGAGCTGTTCGACCTGGAGGCGGCCGGCTGGCTTTCGAGCGACATCGACCCGATCGAGACGGCGAACGATCTCAAGCCGCGCTACGAAGGCCTGTGGAAGGAGCTGCGCAGCGACTCGTTCCTGGCCCGGGGCGAGAACTACCTGATCGACCAGCGCATCCGCCGGCTCAACGGCCTCGGCTTCGACGTGTCGGAGATGGAGATCCACGCCGAGGACGGCGGGCGCAAGTTGCGCCTGAACACCCAGATCGTCGAACCGGGTCACCACACCCGACGGTTCTACCGACTGACCGGTCTGTCGGTGCAGGAGAACCAGGCCCGGCGACTCCTGGCCGACCTCGCCCGCTACCGGGCCAAGTGGTCGGCCGACGCCGGGCACGAGATCCCCGAGGACCTGGCGGCGCGCCGCTGGCTCGACGACAAGTTCTACGACGTCCTCTCCCAGGTCCCGCCGGCCGCCCGGGCCAAGCTGCCGGACGCCGAGCTCTACCACGAGATCCTCGAGCACCGCTGGTTCCTGTCCGAATCGCTCGGCCGCGACGTCGGGCGCAGCGCCGCGGTGAAGTCCTACGTCGAGAACGTGCTGAACACCCTCCCGGACGCCAAGGTCCAGGTACTCACGGATCCGCCGACCGAGGAGCTGCCGGTGATCAGCGGATGAGCCCCTATACCGGCGCGGTGACGGTCGGCGGCCCGGTCGACGAACGGCGGCTACCCGGCCTCACCATCGCCAAGGTCGCGGTCGGCGGAATGGACAACAACGCCTACCTGCTGCGGTGCACCGCCACGGGCGCGGCGCTGCTGATCGACGCCGCGGCCGACGCGGGCCGGCTGGCCGACTTCGTCCGCCTCGGCGGACCGGCGGCGGCGGCGGTGCTCACCACTCACCGCCATCCGGACCACTGGCAGGCGCTGGCCGCGGTGGTGGCCGACACCGGGGCCACCACATTGGCCGGTGCGGCTGACGCCGATGCGCTGCCGGTCCGCGTCGACCGGCGGCTGAACCACGGCGACACCGTCGAAATCGGCGAACTCCGGCTCGAGATAGTCGCCCTGCGCGGGCATACCCCGGGGTCAGTGGCGGCGCTGTACCGCGACCCGGGCGGCTCGCCGCACCTGTTCACCGGCGACTCCTTGTTTCCCGGCGGCGTCGGCCGGACCGGCTCCCCCGCCGATTTCGCCTCCCTCATCGACGACGTCGAGACCCGGGTCTTCGGCGAGCTCTCGGACGAGACATGGGTCTACCCCGGTCACGGCCGCGACACGACCCTGGGCGCCGAACGCCCGCACCTGTCCGAATGGCGCCGGCGCGGCTGGTGATCGGCCGCCAGCCTTTCGGGGCGAGCCGCCCACCCGGCGGCCAGGCTGCCCCACCGGGCGTCGATGACGTGAGGACGGTCCACAATGAGGTGATGGCGTCCTTCACCCGCGGCTTCGGCGGCCGGCCCCACGCCGACCGCGACCCCCGCCTGCCCCCCGGCCAGTACGACACGGGCTCCGACTGGCCGGTGCTGACCGCCGAGGTCACGCCGCGCCTGGTGCCCGAGCGTTGGACGTTCACCATCGACGGTCTGGTCGACGCGCCGCAGACCTGGACCTGGGAGCAGCTACACGCGCTGCCGCAGTCGCGCTACGAGGGCGACATCCACTGCGTGACCACTTGGTCCAAGTTGGGCACCCGCTTCGACGGCTTGAGCCTCGACGAACTGTGGTCGCGCGTGACGCTCGCGGATACGGCGTCGTTCGTCATGGCCACGTCGACCACCGGGTACACCACCAACCTGCCGCTGGACGACCTGCGCGGCGCAAAGGCCTGGATCGCCTGGTCGCACGAGGGCCGCCCGCTCACCGCCGAGCACGGCGGACCGGTGCGGCTACTGGTGCCGCACCTGTACTTCTGGAAGAGCGCCAAGTGGGTGACCCGGCTGACCCTGCTCGACCACGACGAGCCGGGCTTCTGGGAGCGCAACGGCTATCACGACCGGGGCGACCCCTGGCGCGAGCAGCGCTACCAGGGCGATTGAGCTCGTCCAGATGACCGACCAGGCGACACCGGCCGCGGCGCCGGGATCGGCGTCGGCGCCGACCGGGCCGACGCCGCGGACGGCCATCACCGATGCGCACTGGCGCGGCGCCACCGTCCGCGAATTGCGGCACACACCGGCCTGCTCGGTCATCCTGCGCCTCGACGTGCCCGATCGGGTCGACCACGTTCCCGGACAGCACTACGTCATCCGGCTCACCGCGCCCGACGGCTACACCGCGTCCCGGTCGTATTCCGTGGTATCCGCGCCCGGTGATCCGTTGATCGAGTTCTTCGTCGAGCGCCTGCCCAGCGGCGAGGTGTCCGGCTTCCTGGCTGACCAGGTGGCGGTGGGCGACGAACTGGAGGTCCGTGGGCCGATCGGTGGCTGGTTCGTCTGGGACGCGACGACCCGTGCGCTGGGGGTCGGTGGCGGCACCGGAGTGGCGCCGCTCGTGTCGATGCTGCGTCACGCCGGCGACACACGTACCGAGCAGCAATTGCGCCTCGCCGTTTCGGGCCGCTCGCTCGAGCTGCTGCCGTACGCCGAGGAGTTCACGGCCGCGGGCGCACTGATCGCCCTCACCGCCGAAGGGGCCGGCGGATCGTCGCGCCCGGTCGGCCGGCTGGGCGCCGCCGACCTCATGCCGCTGGTCACCGACGCCGACGCCGCCTACGTCTGCGGATCGGCCCGCTTCGCCGAGGCGGTCAGCCGGCTGCTGGTCGACCAAGGCGTGCCGGCGTCGCAGGTGCGGGTGGAGCGGTTCGGGCCCTCGGGCTGACCGGGTACCGCCCAGCGAATCACTGCGCCGGCCGGACCATCGGCACGTGGGGGATGCCGTCCTCGAGGAACTCCGGCCCGTCCGGGGTGAAGCCGAACCGCTCGTACCAGGCGACCAGCTGGCTCTGCGCGTCCAGCCCGACGAGCGCCGAGCCGGCCAGCCGCAGCGCCTCCCGCATGATCAACTCAGCCAGGCCGGTCCCCCGGGCGTCGGAGCGGGTGCAGACCCGCCCGATGCGGCGGCCGCCGGGCTCGGCCAGCAGGCGCAGGTAGGCGCTCGGGCCGGTTTCGTCGGCCGTCCACAGGTGCCACGTGTCCGGTTCGGCGTCGTGCCCGTCCAGTTCGGCGTAGGCACAGTGCTGCTCGACGACGAAGACGTCGACCCGCAGGCGCAGCAATGCGTAGAGCGTGCCGACGTCGAGTTCGGCGAAGCGGGCGGTGCGCACGGCGGTCACGGCGGTCACGGCGCCAGCGTGACACGGGCGGGCAGACTTGGCGGCATGGCCCCTCAGATCGCGACCACCACCCACGTCGGCCTGGCCGACCTCCTCGACTTCGCGCGGTCACGGCACCAGTTCGTCCTCGCCACCACCCGCCGGGACGGCGCACCGCAGCTGTCACCGGTCACCGGTGGGATCGACGGCGAGGGCCGCTTCGTCATCTCGACCTATCCCGAGCGGGCCAAGACCGCGAACCTGCGCCGGGACCCAGAGTGCAGTGTGCTGGTCCTCTCCGACGACTTCGGCGGGGCGTGGGTGCAGGTCGACGGCACCGCCGAAGTGGTTGACCCGCCCGATTCGGTGGAGCCGCTGGTGGACTACTACCGCGCCATCGCCGGTGAGCACCCCGACTGGGACGAGTACCGCCAAGCCATGCTCACCCAGGGCAAGGCGCTGCTGCGGATCACTCCCACCCGCTGGGGACCGATCGCCACCGGCGGCTTCCCGGCTCGCCTGGCCGAGTAGACCGACGGCCCCGGTCTTGGCGGCCAGTCCCGCCATTCGAGATTTCCGGCCAGAACCGAAGCGAACGGGGACGGCTCAGGGCAGCCGCCAGTCGACTGGCTCGCCGCCCCGCTCGATCAGTAGCGCATTCGCACGGCTGAACGGTCGCGAGCCGAAGAAGCCGCCGGCGGCGGACATTGGCGACGGGTGCACTGACTCGATCCGCGGAGTGTCCCCCAGTCGCGGGCCGAGGCTCCGGGCGTCGCGGCCCCACAGGATCGCGACCAGCGGGGTGCCGCGAGCGACCAGCGCCCGGATGGCCTGGTCGGTGACCTCCTCCCACCCCTTGCCGCGATGGGAGGCCGGTGCTCCGGGCGCGACGGTCAGCACCCGGTTCAACAACAGCACGCCGTGCTCGGCCCAGGGCGACAGGTCACCGCTGGCTGGTCGGGGCAGGTGCAGATCGGTCTCGTACTCCCGGTAGATGTTGGCCAGACTGCGCGGGACGGGCCGGACTTCGGGGGCTACTGAGAACGACAGGCCGACCGCGTGTCCCGGCGTCGGATACGGGTCCTGGCCGACGACGAGCACCCGCGCGTCGGTCAGCGGTCGCTGGAAGGCCCGCAGGACGTTCGGTCCAGCCGGCAGGTAGCGCCGTCCCGCGGCCAGTTCGGCGCGCAGGAACTCGCCCATCGCGGCAATGCGCGCCGACACCGGATCCAGGGCGGCCGCCCACCCGGGATCGATGAGCTCGGCGAGGGGGCGCGGACTCACGCCGTGCTCGGGCCCTTCCACAGGTCGATGCCCGCGTCGACGGCGTGCCGGTCGATCGCCTTCAGCTCGGCCTCGGTGAACGACAGGTTGCCCAGTGCGCCCACGTTGTCCTCGAGCTGGCCCACGCTGGACGCGCCGATGACCAGGCTGGTCACCCGCTCGTCGCGCAGGGCCCAGGCGAGGGCGAGCTGGGCAAGGGACTGGCCGCGCTGGCGGGCCATCCGGTTCAGCGCCCGGATGTGCTTGAGCGCGGTCTCGCTGAGCAGGTCCGGGGACAGCGACTTGCCCTGGGCCGCCCGGGAGTCGGACGGCACGCCGCGCAGGTAGCGGTCGGTGAGCATTCCCTGGGCCAGCGGCGAGAAGGCGATGCAGCCGACCCCGAGCTCGTCGACGGTGTCGAGCAGCGACTCCTCGATCCAGCGGTTGAGCATGGAGTAGGACGGCTGGTGGATCAGCAACGGCACCCCGGCCTGACGCAAGATCGCCTCGGCCTGCCGGGTCCGGTCGGCGCTGTAGGACGAGATGCCGACGTAGAGCGCCTTGCCCTGCTGGTGGGCGGTCACCAACGCGCCCATCGACTCCTCGAGCGGGGTATCCGGGTCGAAGCGGTGGTGGTAGAAGATGTCGACGTAGTCCAGCCCCATCCGGGCCAGCGACTGGTCGAGCGAGGCGAGCAGGTACTTGCGGGAGCCCAAGTCTCCGTAGGGACCGGGCCACATGTCCCACCCGGCCTTGGACGAAATCACCAGCTCATCGCGGTAGCGGCGGAAGTCGCGAGCGAGGTGGCCTCCGAAGTTGCGTTCGGCGGCCCCGTAGGGCGGCCCGTAGTTGTTGGCCAGGTCGAAATGGGTGATGCCCAGGTCGAAGGCCCGGCGCAGGATGTCACGCTGGATGCCCAGCGCCTTGTCGTCGCCGAAGTTGTGCCACAGCCCCAGCGAGAGCACCGGCAGGCTGAGCCCGCTGCGCCCGGTGCGGCGGTACCTCATTGAGTCGTAGCGGGTCGGGGCGCCAAGGTAGGTCGAGGGGTCCGAGGTCATGCGCCCATCGTTGCAGCACCGGGCTCGGCGCCCGGTCCCATCCGCGCGGCCCGCGTGAGATAGTGCCGGCGGTGGAAGACAACCGAGGAGGGAACCGGCGGTGACGCAGGGACGCGGGGCGCTGCTCACCCAGCTGGCGCAGCACATGACGCGCACCGGCGACAGCGTGCCCGGTGCCTGGGACAAATTCTCGGTCGTGGCCGAGATGACCGCCCTCGGCGTGCGGGTCACCGGTTTCCGCTACGACGGCGAGCGGGCCGGCCTGCCGATGCTCATGGACACCGACGTCATCGACACCATCGCCGACCTGCGCGCGGCCAGCCCGGGGCCGAACGGGGAGATGTTCGACCTCTACATCGCCCGCATCCACCGAGGCAGCGGGCCAGTCGTCGACCAGGCGTTCTCGGCGGCCTCCGGCGCGGGATATCGCGTGACCGCGGCCAACGTCTCCCGCATCGCCGAGCTGGTGCGCCCTGGTTCGCCGTTCCTCCCGGCGGCGCCGGCGCCCGAGCCCGAATCCGAGACCGAGACCGAGCCCCGGGCGGAGCCCGAGACCGAGACCGAGCCCGAGACCGAGCCCGAGCCCGAGACCAAGCCGGAGACCGAGCCCGAGACGGAGCCCGGGACGGCGGTCCACGCCGCCGAGGTCGAACCCGCCGCCACATCAGACGCCGCCACATCAGCCGCCGCCACATCAGCCGCCGCCACATCAGACGCCGCCGACGCGGAACCCAGCTCGGCGGCGGCCGCCCGGCTGGTCGCCGCGCTGACCCGAGACATCACCGAGTGGGTGGATCCCGCTTCGGCCGGCGGGGCCGGCTACGG
>JALZBL010000367.1 GCA_030947395.1 Actinomycetota bacterium
CTGCGCCACCGCGGCCGAAGTGGCGGCCTGCGTCCGGTTCGCGGCCGACGCCGCTGTACCGCTCGCGGTCCGGGCCGGCGGCCACAGCTACGGCGGGTGGTCGCGCGGTCGGGGGCTGATGGTCGACACCCGCGGACTGGCCTCGGTCTCGGTGGATCACGGCGCCGGACTGGCGCGCATCGGGGCCGGCGCGTCTCTGATCGACGTGTACACCGCCCTCGGCCGTCAGGGGGTGGCCGTCGCTGGTGGCTCGTGCCCGACAGTGGGCCTGACCGGCCTGAGCCTGGGTGGCGGCCTCGGGGTGCTGAACCGTTCGTTCGGCCTGACCTGTGACGCGATCAGGGCAGTCTCGATCGTCACCGCGGACGGGCACGAACGCAGCGTGGACGCGCGCACCGAGCCCGACCTGTTCTGGGCGCTGCGCGGCGGTGGTGGCGGTTTCGGTGCGGTCACCGGCCTGACGATGCAGGTCCGCCCGGCGCCGACGCTGAGCACGTTCTACCTGCAGTTCCCCTCCTCGGCGGCGGCCGACGTGCTGGCCGGGTGGCTGCCGTGGGTGCTGCGGGCGCCGCGGGCCTTGTGGTCCACCTGCAAGCTGCTGGCCGAGGGAGCCGACGGCTCGACGCGGGTCACCGTCTCCGGGACCTGGGCCGCGAGCCCGAGCGGTCTCGACGCTGCCCTCGCCCCGCTGCTGCGCACGCTGCCGGCTCCGCTCACCCGTGAGGTGGCGCGCCGGTCCTACGTCGACACGATGCTGTTCGAGGCGGGGTGCGCCGGCCAGAGCGCCGCGTCATGCACCGCCGACGCCCTCCGCGCACCTACCCGGCAACCGTTCGCGGCCACGTCGTCAGTGGTCACCGCGCCGTTGGCCGCCGCGGCAGTCGAAGCCGCCGTCTCCTCCGCCTGGGCCGCCCGTTCGGTGCCCGGCATCGTCGAGGGCGGCGCGTCCTTCGATGCCCTGGGCGGGGCGGTGGCCGACGTGGCGCCGGGCGCCTCGGCGTTCGTGCATCGGCGCGCCCAGGCGATCGTGCAGTACACCGCGACCTGGCCGGCCGGGACCCCGGCTGGCGGCAGCGCCGCGGCTCCCTATGACTCCTACGTGCGCCGGTTCCGCGCGACGATGTCGCGCTGGCTCGGTACGTCGGCCTACTGCAACTATGCCGATCCGTCCATCGCCGATTACGGCCCGGCCTATTGGGGGGCCAACTACCCGCGGCTCCAGCAGGTCAAGGCCCACTACGACCCTGACGGGCGGTTCTCCTTCGCTCAGTCCGTCCGGCGCTGAACTCGGAACGGCCACCGGACGGTGAACGGAGCCCGGCTCAGATGCCCGGGAAGGGCTCGGTCGGCCTTAACGGATCGATCCGTTCCCGCCAGCGCATCGAGCGCACGGCGCTGTCGGCCAGGCCGACGAGGGCCCCGGCCCGCAGGGCGGAGGTGGCTCCGGCGGTCGCCCCGTCGGCGGTCGCGGCGGCGGCGATCAGGTAACGCCAGGCGGCGGCCGCGGCGTCCTCCAGGCGCAGGGCGAGGCGTTGCGCGCTCGCTACCGAGTCCAGCGCGAACGGCAGCGGGTAGTCGGCATCGCTGGGTGACGGCGTCACGCCGGCCGCAACCATGGCCGTTTCGGTCGTGTCCCGACGGGCGCGGTGGGCGGCCTCGCAGACGCGCGCGAGGGCCACGTCGGCGGCACCCAGGCGCGGCCCCAACAGCCCATAGCCGAAGACCCCCGCATGCTCAGCCCGCAGCGCAGCCTGCCAGGCGGCGAGGACCGCCGGGGACAGCGTGGCGGGGGACGCCGGGCCGGTCGGGCCCGAACGTGAGCCGGCCCCGGCCAAAGGTGGGCCGGTGTCGATCGCCGAGGCAGTGATCACGGCAGCCACGCGGCATGCACGGTCTCGCAGGCGTGGATGCTGGCCAGCACCGCTGCCGCGGCCGTCGTCAGCGCGGCCGAGTCGGCTCCGGCGCCCCGAGCCATCGCCTGCTCGGAGGCGACCAGCTGACCCACCGTCGTGAACGGTATCGGCCGGGAGGGGGCCGGGGCCGACGCGGAGGTAGAAGCCGGTGCGGTGACCGACGAACCGCTCGCTCCAGCCGAGCGTGCGGCGCCGTCCCCCGTGGCCGCAACGACGACCCCCTGCCCGGCCAGCAGCGCGACGATCGCCGCGGCGTGAGCCGCGTGGTCGCGGCGCAGCACCGCGACCCATTGGCGCAGCAACGGCTCGGTCCGCGCCGTCTCGTCAAGGCGCACGAGCAGGTCACGCTCACGGGCCAATGCGCCTTCCAGCACGGCCGAACGACGGACCTCGACCGGTGTGGCCCGCCGGCGCGGGCGGGCGACGACGAGTCCCGCTGACCCACCGGCCGCCCCGCCCAGCACCACCGCAGCTGCGGCCAGCAGACGACGGCGGCTCAGGGTGATCATGGCTGCCCCAGTCTGGCAGAGCGCACTAGGCTGACGGCGCGGCAGAGGTCGACTGGCGGGCTCGGCGCCGGGCCGTCGTCGTGGCGTCGCGGCTTCCGGCGCGGCACCCGGGCGGGCGCGGCACCCGGG
>JALZBL010000087.1 GCA_030947395.1 Actinomycetota bacterium
CCGGCCGACCGTGCTGCTCGGGCACGGCTACCCCGACGACCACCAGGTCTGGGATGCGGTGGCGGCGCGACTCCTTCCGCGCTTTCGGGTCGTGACCTGGGACGTCCGCGGGGCCGGTGCGTCCGCGCGGCCGGGGGGCCGGGGGGCCTACCGCCTCGACCAGGTGGCCGACGATCTGGCCCGGGTGGCCGCCGGGCACAGCGCCGATCCCGTGCACCTCATCGGGCACGACTGGGGTTCGATCACCGGCTGGCACGCCGTCACGCGGGCCGGCGCGCCCGAGCGGTTCGCGTCGTTCACCTCGGTGTCCGGGCCGTCACTGCCCTACGCGGGCGCCTGGCTGCGGCACGCCTGGCGGCGTCAGCCCCAGGCCGCGTTACGGCAGGTCGCCGCCTCGTCCTACCTGGGCATCTTCCAGTTGCCCCACATCCCGGAGCGGTTCTGGCGTAGCGGGTTGGGACGACGGGCGTTGGGCGCCTCCGGGCCGGCCCACTCGGTCGACGACGCGGTGGCCGGCCTGGAGCTCTACCGGGCCAACCTCGGCCACGGCGGACCCCCACGCCGGTGCGCGATTCCCGTTCTGGTCCTCGCGCCGCGGCGTGACCACTTCGTCACCGCGCCGCTGCAGCTGGAGGCCCCGGCGCGGTGGACCGCCCAGCTGCGGACCGCCGAGATCGACGGCGGGCACTGGACGTTCGTGCGCCGGCCGGAGCGGCTGGTCGAGCCGTTCGTCGAGTTCGTCGACTCGTTGGTCTGACCCCGGACCGGTTCGGCGAACTCCACCGCCGTGGTGCGGGCGCCAGGGCAAAGCGGGCCGGCCGGCGGGCGACTGGTGGGAGGATGAGCGCTGTGAGTGCTGCCGATGACGACGCCCGCGGCCCGCTCACCGACGGCGTCAGCGACGGGCCGGCGGGAGCCCTGCCGTTCCGGTCGGGGTTCTGCTGCTTCGTCGGCCGCCCGAACGCGGGCAAGTCGACGCTGACCAACGCCCTGGTGGGTACCAAGATCGCGATCACGAGCGACAAACCGCAGACCACCCGCCACGCCGCGCGCGGTGTCGTGCATCGCCCGGACGCCCAGCTGGTCATCGTCGACACCCCCGGGCTGCACCGGCCCCGCACCCTGCTGGGCCAGCGACTCAACGACGTCGTGGAGGCCACTCTGGCCGATGTCGACGTGATCGGCTTCTGCCTGCCGGCCGACGAACGGATCGGTCCGGGCGATCGGTTCATCGCGGCCCAACTAGCCGAGGTACGGGCCCCGGTTATCGCGGTCGTGACCAAGACCGACACCGTGGGTCCACCGCGCATCGTCGAGCAGCTGGCGGCGGCCGCCCGACTGGGTGAGTTCGCCGAGATCGTGCCGGTGTCGGCCACCCGGGGCGATCAAGTGGACCTGCTGGCCGATTTGCTGGTCGCCCGGCTGCCGGTCGGGCCACCCCTCTACCCGGACGACGTGCGCACCGACGAACCGGCCGAGGTGATGATCGCCGAGCTGGTGCGTGAGGCCGCACTGGTCGGCGTCCGCGACGAACTGCCCCACTCGATCGCGGTGACCGTCACCGAGATGGGCCCGCGGGAGAGCAACCCCGATCTGCTCGACATCTACGCGACGATCCACCTCGAGCGGGACAGCCAGAAGGCCATCGTCATCGGTCCGCGGGGAGAACGGCTGCGCGACGTGGGCATCGCCGCCCGACGTCAGATCGAGACGCTGCTGGGGCGCCGGGTGCACCTGGCCCTGCACGTGGCCGTTGTGGCCGGCTGGCAGCGCGACGCCAAGAAGCTCGACCGGCTCGGTTTCTGACTCCGGTCCACCGGCAGCGCCTCACCGGCGCGGGGCCCGCGACCGGCCGGGCCGTCCGCCCGCGGTGCCACACTGGTCGGGTGCCCCTGTACCGCGATGATGCCGTGGTGCTGCGGGTCCACAAGCTGGGGGAGGCGGACCGCATCATCACCCTGCTGACCCGGCGCCACGGCCGGGTCCGGGCGGTGGGCCGTGGGGTGCGCCGGACCACGTCGAAGTTCGGTGCCCGGCTCGAGCCTGGCAGCCACGTCGACGTCCAGGTGCTCACCCGCAACAACTTCGGGGAGAACGCGCTGCCGCAGCGCAAGCTCGACACCATTACCCAGACCGAGTCGATTGCGGCCTACGGCGCCCGGCTGGCCGAGGATTACCCGCGCTGGACGGCGGCCTGCACCATCTGCGAGGCGGCCGAGCGGCTCACGCCGGAGGAGGGCGAGCCGGCCCTGCGCCTGTACTTGCTGGTCGTCGGAGCGCTGCGGGCCTTGACCGAACGCGACCACGCGCCGGGGCTGGTCCTCGACGCCTTCCTGCTGCGGTCCATGGCGACGGCCGGTTGGGCACCCGCGCTCACCGCGTGCGCGGTGTGTGATCGGGCCGGCCGGGTGGACGACGGGGTCGAGCGGATCCTGACCGCCTTCCACGTTGGCGCGGGCGGGGTGGTCTGTGCCGAGCACCGACCACCCGGGGCCACCCGTCCCCCGAGCGGCACGGTCGAACTCATGCAGGCCCTGCTCGCCTCGGACTGGCGCCAGGCCGACGCCAGCGCGGTCGATGCCCGCCGCGCGGCTTCCACGCTGACGTCCGCCCATCTGCAGTGGCATCTCGAACGGGGCCTGCGGTCGCTGCCGTTCGTCGACCGCGACCTGCCGGGTGATCGGCTGAGCGAGGACGGCTGAGCGGGGACCCGCCAATCCGGCCTCAGGTCGGGGCGTCCGCACTGCTCGATTCGGCTCCCTCGTGCATCCAGGGCGCGTAGGAAATGCCGATGATCAGCCCCTCGGCCGATTGCAACCGGGCCACCGTCTGGCCCCATGGTTCGGTGCGGGCCGGATGCAGCACCTCGTGACCGGCGGTGCGCAGCTCGTTGGCCGCAGCGCCCACGGCGTCCGGATCGGCCACTTCGAACTCGATGCTGGCCTGGGGCACCGGGCGGTCGGCCGGCCAGTTCGAAGTGTCGAAGCAGGCCTGTGCGGCCTGGGCCAGCGGCCACACGCCGAAGTGGCGGCTGCCTGGGATCTGTTCGCTGTGGTAGTAGTCGTCGCCCTCCGAGTGCCCGAGCGGCAGGCCGAGGACGCCGAGGTAGAGCTTTCGGCTCTGCGGCGGATCCGGCGTGATGACGGCGACGCTGGCGATGAATTGCACCTGCATGGCGGACTCCTGGTGGGCTGACTCGGCTACCGACCAAGCGATCATCGCGCTCGGTTGCGACAACGGTCACCATCGGCCCTGCGACCGGGCGCCACACCGAACCGGCGTGATACACCGTCGAGGTGGCGCGTCCCGTTCTGAGCCGCCGGTGGGCCTTCGTCGCGGTCGCCTACGCCTTCGCCGCCGGAATGTTCGGTACGACGTTGCCGACGCCGCTCTACCCGCTCTACCAACGCGAGTACGGCTTCGGCGAGCTGGTGGTGACCGTGGTCTTCGCGGCCTACGCGGTGGGAGTGCTCGTCGCGCTGGTGCTGGCCGGGGGAGCGTCGGATGTGGTCGGGCGCCGGCGCGTGCTGTTCACCGGCCTGGCCTTCTCGGCCGTGAGCGCGGTCGTCTTCCTCACCTCAGGCGGCCTGCCGGCCCTGTTCATGGGGCGGGTGCTGTCCGGCCTGTCGGCCGGCCTGTTGACCGGTACCGCGACGGCGACCTTGCTCGACCTCGCGGCACCTACCGATCGCGGCCGAGCCAGTCTCGTCGCGACGCTCGCCAACATGGGCGGGCTCGGCTGCGGACCCCTCGCCTCGGGGGTGCTCTCGACCGCCTTCGGCGCCCCTCGACGCGTCCCGTTCGCGGTCGACCTGATCATTGTCGCGGTGGCGTTCGCCGCGGTGTGGGCGGTGCCCGAACCGGTGCCGCGGCACGGCAGGTCACGCTGGTCAACGACCCGGTTGGCGTTGCCGGCCGAGCTGCGCGGGGCCTTCGTCCCGGCGGCCGTGGCCGGCTTCGCCGGTTTCGTGGTGCTCGGCGTCTTCACTTCGGTCGGACCGGCCGCGCTCGGCCAGCTGCTCTCGGTGACCAATCGGGTGGCGGTCGGAGCGGTGGTGTTCGCCGTCTTCGCGGCATCGGCGGCCGGTCAAGTGGCACTGGAGCGGCTGGACCCCGTCCGGGCGTTACCGGTGGGTTGCGTCGTGCTGGCCCTCGGAATGGGCGTCCTCATCGCCGGTTTGCAGGCTCCGTCGCTGGCGTTGCTGGTCTTTGGCGGGGTCGTCGGCGGGTTCGGCCAGGGCTTGAGCTTTCGCGCCGGGATGGCCGGACTCAATGCGGTGACGCCGCCGGCACACCGCGGTGAGGTCACCTCCCTGTTCTTCGTGGTGCTGTACGTCGGAATCTCGCTGCCGGTCGTCGCCGTCGGCCTGGGCGCGCAGGCCTTCGGGTTGTTGACTGCCGGCACGGTGGGCGCGGCGGTGGTCGCCTTGCTGGCATTGGTCGCGTTCGCGATCCTCCAACGGTCGAGGGGTAGCGGATAGTCTGCGCGGAGACTAAAATTGGTGGAGTCGATCGCGCACCGCGCCGAGGAGGTCGCCGTGTGGAGCCACGAGCACACCGCCGAGACTGCACTTGCGCCGGAGCAGATCTGGGCCGTCTTGTCCGACATCGACCACTGGGCGGTGTGGGACACCTCGCTGGAGACCGTCGAGCTGCTCGGCCCGTTCGCCGTCGGAACCGAAGTGGCGATGACCCCGACCGGTCAGGACCAGATCCGGTCGGTGATCGTGGAGATCGTCGAGAACGAGCGCTACGGCGATCGGACCGTCTTCGGTGACGTGACCCTGCAGTTCAGCCATCACCTGATCCGCCGACCAGACGGCGGTACCCACCTGCGCCATCGCCTCGAGATCACCGGCCCCGGTGCGGATCAGACCGGTCCCGAACTGGGGCCAGCGATCACCGCGGACTTCCCCGAAGCGATGGAGGCGCTCATCCGACAGGCCGCAGCGGCCGCGGACGCGCCACCGGGGTGACCCGCTACCCGCAAGGTCCGGCCGACAGTCCCGGCTTCCTGCTGTGGCACGTCAGCCTGCGTTGGCAACGGGCCGTGACCGCTGCGTTGGCCCCGTTGGATCTCACCCACGTGCAGTTCGTCCTGCTCGCCTGCGCCTGGTGGCTCTGCGATCAGGGCGGCACCCCGAATCAGGCCGAACTCGCCCGACAGGCGGGCACGGACGTCAAGATGACCTCCCAGGTCGTGCGCACCCTGGCGGCCCGGGGCCTCATCCGCCGTCGCGTCGCCGCCCGGGACGCCCGGGCGATGACCGTGCGCCCCACCGCGCGCGGCACCGCGCTGGCGGTCCGCGCGATCGCCGTTGTGGAGCAGGCCGACCGGGAATTCTTCGCTCCGACGAGCACTGCGCCGCTGGTGCGCACGCTCACCCGGCTGGCCCGCCGAGAACCCGGCGACGAGCCCAAGACCGCACCGGCCGCGAAGGGGCCCGGGCCTCAGCCGCCCCCCGGCGCCGCGCCGGCGCGGCCCGCTGGGCGGTCGATCCGGTAGACGTAGTGCCGCGCGTCGTCGATCGGGTTGTCCGGCTCCATCGGGCCGGCGCCGACCCGTTGAAACCCCGCCTTCTCCAGCGCCCGCCATGAAGCGGTGTTGGCCGCCACCACCGCGACGACGACGGCCGCCGCGTCGGCGTAGTCGAGGAAGGTGGCCCGCACCAGGGCCCGGATCACGTCGGTCCCTATGCCCTGGCCGGTGTCCGCCTCCGAGCCGATCAGGTAGTCCAGCGTCACCGAGTTGCGCGGCACCGGCACGACCGACGTGATCTCGCTGAGATAGGCCGGATAGTCACCGAGCCGCGCCCGCTGGACCAGCCCGATCGCCCGACCGTCGAGGTGGACGAGCAGGTCCTCGGCCGGTTCCTCGCCCCGGGCGGTCGGCCCGAAGTCACGCTCGACCGCCTCCGCCGACGAGTCGTGGTGCCACCACCGGTGCACGTGCGGGTGACCCAGCCACGAGGCCAGCCGTGGGAAGTCCTCGCCGGTGAGCCGGCGCCACGTGATCCGGTCGGCCCGGTCCACTCCCGAAGGCGGCTCGCTCACCAGGACCTCGCCCACTAGGACATCGTGCCCGACCCGGGTCGACGCCACTAGGCGTTCGCGCCGATCGTCGAGCGACTACCTTCTGCCCAATGGGTAACGGTCAGGTCTCGAGGACGGGCGCGCGGCCCTGGCGCCGCGGTCCGGCCCGGGTGTGGCCCGACCCACCGCCACACGCGTCCGGGACCCGGCCGCCGGCCATCCCGGCCGACCTGGTGCCGGCCCACGTCGCCATCGTGATGGACGGCAACGGTCGCTGGGCCGCCGAGCGCGGCCTGCCCCGAACCGACGGCCATCGGGCCGGCGAGGCGTCGCTGATGGACGTCCTCTACGGCGCGATGCAGCTCGGCATCTCCACCGTCTCGGCCTACGCCTTCTCCACCGAGAACTGGCGCCGTTCGCCGGAGGAGGTGCGCTTTCTCATGGGCTTCAACAAGGACGTCATCCGCCGCCGCCGCGACGAACTGCACGACCTCGGCGTGCGCATCCGCTGGGCCGGTCGCCGGCCGCGGTTGTGGCGTTCGGTGATCGACCAACTCCTCGACGCCGAGGAGTACACCCGGGACAACGATCGGTTGACGCTGCAGTTCTGCGTCAACTACGGCGGTCGGGCCGAACTGGGCGACGCCGCGCGCGCCCTGGCCACCGACGTCGCGGCCGGGCGCGTGCAGCCCGAGCGGGTGGACGAACGCACCCTCGGGCGCTACCTCTACACCCCCGACCTGCCCGACGTGGACCTGTTCATCCGCAGCTCGGGGGAGCAGCGGACGTCGAACTTCCTGCTCTGGCAGTCGGCCTACGCCGAGTTCGTCTTCCTCGACACGCTGTGGCCGGACTTCGACCGCCTCGAGCTGTGGCACGCCTGCGAGACCTACGCCGCCCGCGACCGCCGCTACGGCGGAGCCCCACCCGTGGACGTGGGGAGCGCGCGGTGATCGTCGTTACGCACTTCCTCGCCGAGGATTCCGCGTTCGCGGACGACCTGGCCGTGGCTCTGCAATCCCTCGCCGGCCGCCCCGGGTACGTCCGCGGATCCGGCGGGCGCAGCACCGACGACACCGCGGACTGGGTGCTGGTCACCGAGTGGGCCGGCGTCGGCGACTACCGGCGGGCGCTCGGCAACTATGACGTGAAG
>JALZBL010000088.1 GCA_030947395.1 Actinomycetota bacterium
TCGGCCGCCGCGGATCATCACCGCGATCAAGTTCGCCCACACGAGAGCGGCCAGCGTCACTTCGCCGGACGTCAACGGGGTCCCCAGGGCCATGTGGACCCAGGGCAGCCCAGCGTTCCACTGGTCGTACACGTGGAAGACAAACACGCCGGCCACCAGGTTGTAGACCGAGGCCGACCACACGTCGAGCAGGTAGGCCGGGGCGGCGGCCCAGACCAGGTACTGCGCCCCGAAGGCCGGCGAGAAGGCCAGGAACGCCACCAGGCTCAAGGCCACCGACTCCACCGCCCGGCTCGGTCGGCGCCAGGTGAGGACGGCGGGAACCACACCGCACAGAAGGACGATGACGCTGCGGCCAGATCCCACCAGAAAGTCCGCCAGCCACCGCCACCCGAGTTCGTAGGAGAAGCGCACCAGACCCCAGGGGCGGGAGCCGATACCCGCGTAGCCGAGGACGTTGTGATCTAGGGCCGACCCATGACTCAGTAGTGGCGGAACCCAGAGCACCGCAACCACGGTGAGGAAGCCCAGCCCGGCGGGCAACACCCGATCGCGGTGGTTTCGTATCAGGTAGACCGCGATCGTCGGTAGGACGACGACCGGCACGATTTTGATTCCGATCGCCATCGCGAAGATCACTGAGGCCGCGACGGGCGAGCGTCGATCGACGACCAGGAACGTGCCGAGCAGGACCAGCATCACGAAGATCGGGTCGGTGTTGCCGTGGTAGCCGGACACGAGGAACAGCAGCGGGCTGGCCACCACCGACAGGCCGCCCACGGCAGCGCGGGTCAGCGCGGCCCTTCGCCGAACCAACTCGAAGACCAGCAGACCCGACACCACGTCCGCCGCGCTCGAAATGGCGCGGAGGCTGACGTTGACCGGCATCCCCCACTGGGCCAGCCCATTGAGGACCTCGAGGTAGTAACCGACCAGCGGGGGATGGTTGTAGAGACCCTCGTGAAGGACCTCGAAGTCGATGCCGTAGACACCGATCGGCCCTCGTTCACGCACCCCTTGCGCGAACCAGATCCAGGACCGGACGTCCGAGGTGCCGTAGGTACGCAGAGCGACGACCAGCTTCGCCGTCCAAACTGCCACACCAACGCCCAGAATAAGAAGTCGAGCGGTGGCCACCGGGCTGAGGCGACCAGGCGCCCGGACGATCACAAATTGCAGCCTAACTCCGCCTTCCGGCGCTCGTTGCCGACGCGCGGACAAACGCCGGACACAACAGTCGTTCGGGCTGGACCGGTTACATTGGACGCAGCGCCGACGGTGCCGCACATCTAGGCCACGACCCGAGCCGCCGGCCGTCACGGCCGCCCTGACCCCCGTATTCGTCGATGAGCGCTCGACCAATGAGTAGGGCACTTTCGGACTTCAAACCAGGAGACTGCACCAGTGGCGCCAACTCGACTCGCTCAGCCGAAAATCGCCATAGTGGTCGTTGCCTACAACGCCGCCGAAACGCTCGCCGCGACGCTCGATCGGATCCCACCCGAGCTGCTACCGCTGATCGCCGAGATAATCATCTCCGATGACGCCAGCCACGACGGGACCTTCGAGCACGCCCGGCGGTGGGGGCAACGGACGCCGACCGCAAAGACCACCGTGGTGCGCCACACCAAGAATCTGGGTTACGGCGGAAACCAGAAGGCGGCCTACCGGTTGGCGATCGAGCACGGCATCGATGTCGTCGTACTGCTGCACGGCGACGGCCAGTACGCCCCCGAACGGCTACCAGACATGCTGGCCCCGTTTCAGGACGAGGATCTGGCCGCTGTATTCGGTTCGCGGATGATGGTGCCCGGGGCGGCCAAAGCCGGGGGGATGCCGTTCTACAAGCGCATCGGCAACCGGGTCCTCACCACCTTCGAGAACAAGATGCTCGGCACGGCGCTGACCGAGTTCCACTCGGGCTACCGGGCGTACAGCACCCGAGTTCTCGCCGAGATCCCGTTCGAGGCCAACAGCGACGGATTCGACTTCGACACCCAGATCATCGCCCAGATCGTCCACCACGGCGGGCGCATCGCGGAGATACCGATCCCTACCTACTACGGCGACGAGATCTGCTACGTGAACGGGCTGCAGTACGCGCGCGACGTCGTGCGCGATGTGGTCGAGTTCAAACTGGCGACCCGGGGGTTCGGCACCCAGGAATGGGTGCCGTACCAGGAGGAGTACGGCTTCAAGGAAGGCGACGGTTCCTCGCACGCCGTCATGCTGGAGATGCTCGACTCACTGCCGCCCTCGCGCATCCTCGACGTCGGCTGCTCGGGCGGCCTGTTCGCCGAGCGGGCCCGCGCGGCCGGCCACCACGTGACCGGGGTGGATAACCTCGAGATCCCCGGCGTGCGTGAGCGAACCGATCGATTCTTCGTCGCCGACCTCGAACGAGGGCTGCCGGCCGAGGTCGGTACCCGCTTCGACGTCGTCATCGCCGGTGACGTGATCGAGCACCTGACCCGGCCGACCGAGATCCTGCGCCAGCTGCGCGACGTCCTGCGCCCGGGCGGCCAGATCTTTCTCTCGGTGCCCAATTTCGGGCACTGGTATCCGCGGCTGCGAGTGGTCACCGGCCGGTTCGGCTACGACCGGCGCGGCATCCTCGACGACACCCACCTGCGCTTCTTCACCCGGGCGACCTTGCGGCGCACGGTGCGCGCGGCCGGCTTCGACATCATGGCCGAAGTCGCCACCGGACTGCCGTTAGGGGCGGTCGCCGACGGTGGCACCAGCGGCGCCCTGCGCGCGCTACGGCGGGTGGACAACCTGCTGGTGCGCACGCGACCCACCCTCTTCGGATACCAGCACATCCTGCGGCTCACCCCACACGCGCAGGAGGCGATCCACGCCGACCGTCTGGCCCGCGACGAGGGTGGCACGGTCCACGAGATCTCGGCCTGATGACCGACCATGCCGAAGCCGATGTGTTCGCCCCGCGAAGGAGCGTGCGGATGAGTGCGGCCAACCTGCTGGTGCTCCTGGTAGCGGTCGGACTCGCCGCATCCGGCCAGGTCATCCTCAAGCACGCCATGGCCCAGAGCGCCACGGCCGCCAGGTCGCGCCACGTCTCCCTCGCAGTCGGCGCCGCGGGAAACGTTTGGGTCTGGCTCGGACTGGTCGTGTTCGGCATCTCGGCGCTAGCCTGGCTGCTGACGCTGTCCCGGGTACCGCTGAACCTGGCCTACCCCTTCAACGCTCTCGGCTATCTGGCCATTCTGGCGGCCAGCGTCTTCGTCCTGCACGAGAAGGTAAACGCGTGGACCGTCTTAGGTTCCGGTCTCGTCGTGGTAGGCCTCGTCGTGGTCGTCACGATGAGCCCAGGACATGGCTAAGGGTTCCCGCGCCCCCGGCCACGATCGGCCGCGCCACCCCGCGGCCAGCAGGCCGGCCACCAGGACCCCGGCCAGGACCACCCACAGCACCGCGGCCAACGCTTCTTCGCCGGACGTCCAGGGCTGAGCTACGGCGATCCCAACCCAGGGCAGCCCGCCGTTCCACCGGTCGTACACCTCGAACAGGACGACGGTGGCGAAGACGTTGAACCCGGTCGCCCACCAGACGTCGAGCAGGTAGGCCGGGGCCAAGGCCCAGACCACGTACTGCACCCCGAACGCCGGGGACAGCACGAGCAAGCCCACCAGGCTCAGGGCGACCGACTCCATCGCCCGGTCGGGCCGGCGCCACACCAGTGCGGCGGGAAGCAGAGCACACAGCACGACCACTACCGCACTGCCCGGGCGGACGAGGACGGCGGCTGCCGAATGCCAGCCGAGGGCGTCGGCGAAGTGGACGGGCCCCCATGGCCGTGAGTCCACACCTACGTAGCCCAGGACGTTGCGCCGCAGCGGTGCCCACCGGCTGACGATCGCCGGCGTCCAGATCAGGGCCGAGGGGACGAGGAAACCGGCCACGGCCGACACCAGGAGGTCAGGCCGTTGGCGAAGGACGTACACCATGACGGCCGGGACGGCGACGATAGGCACCAGCTTGATCCCGAGGGCCAGACCCAGCGCCGCCGCGCCCGGCAGAACCAGCCCCCGGTCGATGATCAGGAAGCTGCCGAGCAGGACCAGCATCATGAACAGCGGGTCGGTGTTGCCGTGATAGCCGGAAACCAGCAGCAGCACCGGGCTGGCGGCCACGCCGAGGCCGCCGATCAGCGCTCGGGCGGGGCTGATCCGTCGGCGCAGGATCTCGAATACCAGCAGGGCCGAGCCCACGTCGGCAACACTGGAGACGCCCCGGATGGTCACCTTCAGCGGCATCCCCCACTGCGCGAGGCGGTTGACCACCTCCAGGTAGTAGCCGACGAGCGGCGGGTGGTTGTACTGGCCGCGGTGCAGCGCCGCGAAGTCGATCCCGTAGATCCCGACCGGGCCGCGATCGCGGACGCCTTCGGCGAACCAGGTCCACGCCCGGATGTCCTGCGTGCCGTAGGTGCGGGTAGCGATCAGGAGCTTGACGAGAAGGGCAACCGAGCCGACGCCGAGCACGAGGAGGCGCCCGCGCTGCGCGGTCCACCGCGAGGTCGGCGCCGCGGCAATCACGACGCAGAGCGTAGGCGGCCGTGAGACGGATCGAACCTCGACGCCCCCGGCCGCGGACCGGCTCGGTTGCCACCTCCGTCCGCCGCGGTCGGACGGCGGATGGTCAGGGTCGGGTCGCGCAGGCGCGTCCAGACGGCAATACCGCGTAAGCGTTCAGGTCGCCCGTCCGGTAGACCAATCGCACCCTCGGACTGGCGGCGAGGCGCTTACGGCTGTAGTGCGCGGGCCACCCGGGCATCCTGGCCTTGCCGGTCACGACGTAGGCGATTCGATACTTCTGGACGAAGCAGCCACCGGGTTCCGCGCCGGGCCGGTTCACCAACCAGTACCAGGCGCGGTAGCGACCTCTGAAGTAGTCATTGGCATTCTGGGGCAGTAGCGGCGGTATGCCGAAGAGCAGCGGAACCCCGTAATCGGCGTAGCTCCAGGTCATGAACTCGAGATGACGGTCATAGGCCACGACATCGCCGGGCGGGGTGTGCCGAGCCAACCAGGTGAACATCGCGGGGTAGGCCGGTCCCGCCGGAGCCCGGCGCACCATGTCCGCGTGCACCGGAAGCCGGGTGTCTGGGGCAGCGGCCAGGCCGACGAGCGCCGTGACGACGGCTGCCGCCACCGCGGCGGGAAGCCAGCTCCCGACCGATCGTGCGCTTCGCGCGCGCACCCGGGTCACCACGCGCTGAACCATCAGCCCGATTGCGCCCGCGCCGGCCACCGCGAGCACGCCGTATACGGGTAGGAACATCGTCCACAGCCGTTCGGGCGTTCCGTACCACAGCCCGGCCAGCGCCAAGGCCGGCGCCGAGTTCGACGACGACGTCCAGATCCCGATCGCCGTCCAAAGTGCCCAGACCGCCAACCAGGGACGCGCCCAGCGCAGCTCCCGCAGCACTAAGCACAGCAGGGACGCCAGCAGGCAAACCACCGTGATCCAGAGCGCGACGGTGACCGTCGTTACCCGCGGGTAGGAGTCCCTCCCGGTCGGAAATGGGTACGCCAGCAACACGTAGCGCTGCGGGTCGAAGATCCAGAAGTAGAAGGCATCACCGACCTGGCCGAGCAGGCGGGGATTGCCCGCGCTCCGCTCCGCCTTGGATCCGAGCAAGGCGGCGCTGATCGGCAGGAGGACGAGGCCAGCACTCAGCGCGGCGACGCCGATCCCCTTCGCTGCCCCTCGCCCGCGTAGCCGGCCCGGTATCCCCACCGCCAGCGCGATGGCCAGCGTGGCGGCGAACAACGCGTCGTAGGTATGCGTCATTAACAGGCCGGCGCTGGCCAGACCAGCCACCAGCCCGAGCCGGAACGGGTGAGCACCACGAACGGCCACGGCCACGAGGACGGCCACCGCAACGCTGAGGGCCGGTCCGGTCTGCTCGGTGATCCGGCCAGTGAACAGTGCGCCCCAGAACGGACCCAGCAGACCGCACGCCGCCGCGGCGCAACCGGCGACCACGGGTCGTCCGGCCAGGACTCGCACTGCGGCGTAAACGGACGCGACCAGTAGCAGCGGTCCGATGAGGATCGACCAGGCCGTCATCGCGGCGCTGATCCGGCCGCCCGAGATCGCCGCGGCCTGAGCCCAGGCCACATCTTCGGCGAGCGGATAGAAGGTGCAGGCCACCACCGGATGGGTGGATCCGGTCGTACACACCGAGCTGAACGCCGTACTCCCCGTAGCCAGGATGTTGCGCGTCAGGAGAGCGTGATTCATCCCGTCCCAACCCGGTGGTTGGGGTAACCCGCCCACCACCAGGTACCCGAGGATGACGGTGGCGGCCGCGGGGACGGTCACCGATATCACCTCGACCGCCCAGGAGCGACGATCGAGCGAGGCCCGCCCGCTGGGTGCGACGAAGCGGGATCCGGCCGGTGTTTCGGGCGGGCCGGAACCGACGGCTGACCCGGCACCATCCACGGTGCGGTCCACCGGACGTTGCGACGACGCCGGGTGCGCCCCTACGGCCACCGCCACGCGCGCCGGAACCAGCGGGGCCGTCACCGGGTCGGCATTGCCTGGCTCGGCTCTCCTTCGTCCCACTCGGGGTCTCCCGGAGCGGTGTTGCTCGACCACGCGGGCGCTGGCCACGATCACCGCGGCCAGGGTGAGTTCCGCGCCGAGCACCCACCGGACGCTGTCCGGCAGCCCAACCTTCGGCAGCCAGGCCATGCCGGCCGAGGTGAGGCCGAGGGTCAGAACCGGAGCGGTGGCCCAGATCACCCACCGATCACGCCCGGCCGGGACGGCGAAGCCGAGCAGGCCGCCGGGGAGGACGGCCAGGAGCAAGGCGACGACGGTTGTCAGCACCACCGCGATCAGGGCCGCGGCGCGGCGGTTCGGTCGGCCCCGGTCGCGGGTGTCCCGAGCTGCCGCAGCCCGGATGCGGCAGCAGCGCCGGCGGACACTACATCGGCAACGATGAACACGGCGCGCGACACCACCGCCACGCCGAGGGCTTCACCGGCGGACATGACGGGCAACAACGTCGCCACGATGATGGCCTCGCGGACTCCGGCACCCGAAGGAACGACGAGGAAGATCACGCCGGCCGCCATGGCGAGGGCGAATCCGCCGATGCATCGGGTCAGCCCGTTCAGACCGGGGGCCCCCAACG
>JALZBL010000368.1 GCA_030947395.1 Actinomycetota bacterium
GCATGGCGGGAAGGTAGAGCCGCCAGGTCTGCGCCCATTCGTCGAGATATTCGCGGGCGGCGCGGACGGCGCCGCGGCGTTGCCCAAGCCGACCGCTACCGTGCCGGACGGTCTGCGCGGCGTCGCGGGCGGGCCGCCGTTGCGCCTCCCACTCGGCCTTCAGCGTCGCGGCGAGAGCCTCGGCCTTCCCGGTCACCACTGATTCGAGCGGCCGCAGTTGAGCGGCGGTGCTTTCCGCCGCGGTTCGCCCATCGTCAAGGCCGCGCCGCAGAGCGGGGACAACGGCGTCATGCTGTTCCGTGATGGCGACGATGTCGCGTAGCAAGTCGCGCCGGTGCTGCGCGTCCGCCAGACGGGTCTGCGCGTTGGCCTCGATCGTCCAGGCGTCGCGCAACTCGCTCAGGACGTAGTCGAGTGGGCGGAGCCGGGCGTAGCGCTCGGCCTCGCGCGCGGCCAGCTCAGCGGCGTGTGCGGGGCCGAGGTCGGCGCGGTCCCGGGCGAAGACGGCGACCCACTGCTCGCGTGCGTCGTCGACGGACTCGGCGATCAGGTGGGCGGTGTTGGCGGTGCGGCCACGGGTCATGCCGACGTAGGCCGACGCGGCACTGGTGTGCTCTCCCACGGCCAGGTGCGCCGCGGTGGCGGTGTCGCCCTGCACGCCGTGCACGGTGCTGGCGTAGCCGAGCTCGGCGTACTGGCGCACGTAGTCGCCAGGTAGGACGCGGTCGCCGCGCTCGCCGGTCACGGCGACCGATCCGTCGCGGTGCACGCTGGTGACGGTCCAGGTGTCGCGGTTGGCGACCTCCAGGCCGGGGTCGTTGCGCCGGGTGACGACGCGGTCACCGGCCCCGATACGCGACGTGTGGCCGGTGGCGGTGTGGGTGTCGTCGACCCGTCCGGCGGTGACGAGTTCGGCTCGTACCGCGTCATTGAGCGCGGTGACCTGCTCGTTGGTGTCCGCGACCACGACCACCCCGACACCCACCCTGACGCCGTCCTGATGGGCGCGGGCGCCGTGCCGGGCGAGCGCGGCGAGCCGCTCGATGTCGCTGGCGTGGATGCGAATTAGATCGCGAGCGAGCAGCGCGTCGAACACCGCGCCTGGGTCGTCGGCGGCGCGCATGGCCAGGCTCAGCCGCGCGTAGTCCTCGTCCGGAACCGTCACAGCTTCGCCGTCGGGGGTGGAGACGGTGTGGGTGAAGCGGTGCACCGTGTCCAGTTCCCGGTGGGCGTCGGGGTGCACGTGGCGGGCGGCCAGGTCGAGCACTCCCCCGCGCCCGACCGCCGGCAGCTGGTGCCGGTCACCGACCAGCGCAACCCTGGCGTGGTGTTCGTCGGCGATGGTCAGCAGCGCCCGGGCGGTGTCCTGGTCGAGCATCCCGGCCTCGTCTATGAGCAGCATGTCACCCGCGGCGAGGACCGCGCCGGCGCGCGGTCCGGCGTAAACGGCGCCGGTGTCCGCGTCGATATCACCCCGGTGGAGTCGGGTCCAGATGCCGTCGTCGTGCCATCGGAAGCCGTGCTGGTAGGCCAGTGACGCGGCTGAGGAGGCGGCTGCGCCGACCTGCCTGGCCGCCACCCGAGCCGCCTTCAAGGTGGGTGTTACCACCCGCAGCCGACCACCGTGCTCCTCGATCGCGGCACGCGCCGCGGCCAACGTCGCGGTCTTACCGGCACCTGCCGCACCCTCGATCACCACCAGGTCGGCGCCGCGCGCGAGCGTGCGCACCACCTCCCGCTGGGTGGAATCGAGGCCCGCTTCGGCGTTGGCCGCGACCGGATCGCGATGTGTCGGCGGCGTTGCGGCGCGCCGGGCGAGGCGACTGGCGAGGTCGGTCTCGACGTCGAGGACGTGCCGCGAGGTCAGCGCCCGGACGTGCTCGGGCAGGCCCGGGCGGTCGAGCAGGGGGACGCAGTCGGCGACGGCGCGGGCGGTCAGATCCTCGGCCAGCTCGAGCCGAACCGCAGGCTCGGTGACGACGTTCGCCCGGGCGATGAGCTGCTCGACCTCCCCCCGGACGTTGGCGGCGTTCCACCCGGAGCGGCGCGACCCGAGGCGCGCCAGCACCTCCCGAACCGCGTCTTCGCGGTCGAGGTGACCGACCGGCGACGGGGCAGTCGGGACGGGTCTGCGCGGGTCGCGGTAGCCCAGGGCGTGCAGTTCGTCGACCCAGCGCGACGTGAGTTCGGCGCCGTCGCGGGGCACGACCTTGTCCGGTCGGGCGTCGGACCAGGCCCGCCGATCCCACGCCCGGCGCAGTCCCGGGCCCGGCTCGGCGTGCGGATTCGCGGCGCGCCACTCAGCCTCGTAACGGTCGAGATGGCGTCCGATCTGCGCCGCCCGAGCACTGAATGGACCGACGAACTCGGCCAGTTCGACGAGCTCGCCGCTGCTCGGGTCGAGGGTGAACCCGTGCTGGGCGAGCGCCGCCCGAAACCCCGGGTGGGTCATCATCGCGGCGTGCCCGATGCCGTTGATGGCGTCGATCGAGTCGCGCACGCCGATCGTGTGCAGCCC
>JALZBL010000369.1 GCA_030947395.1 Actinomycetota bacterium
CTCGGCTCGCCGATCCTCGCCATCGGCGACGGGCTCGTGATCAAGGCCGGTCCGGCCGACGGTTTCGGCAACTGGGTGGTCATCCAGCACCGCAACGGTGACGTCTCCATCTACGGCCATATGCAGTTCTTCTTCGTCCACGTCGGTGAAGAGGTCAAGGCGGGCCAGCGGATCGCTCTGGTGGGCAACGAGGGCTTCTCCACCGGACCGCACCTGCACTTCGAGATCCACCGCGGCAGTTTCGCGGGCTCACCGATCGATCCCGTGCCGTGGCTGAAGGAACGCGGAATCACCGTCGGCACCTTTAACCCCAACGGCTGAGGTCGGTTTCAACGGCCCGCAATCTTGGGCCGCCAGCGCCGGTTGCCCGGTGCGGTCGGCTGGCCCCGGTCTCGGTTGCCCCGTCGGTCCGGGTTTGGCCGCCCGACCCAACTTGACCGGTGGTTGACCCGCTTGCCAGTCTGGCCGGGGCGCAGCCACCGACGATCGGCAGGGGACTTCGATGACATCGACGGCGACCCGCCTCGCCGCCCGGCGGCCCGGCGATCGGTTGCCACCGCTGCGCCTGCCGACTCCGCTGGCCACCGACAGCACCCATTCGATCACCTGGCGCTGGGTCGTCACCCGGTCGCTGACCCTGATGCTCCTGGTCGGCCTCGAACGCGACGTCACCGGAGACGTCGTCTACTACGGCCGGTCCCTGGCCGCGATGTTCGACGGCGGCAACATCCACAACACCCTGATCGAGTACCCGCCGCCGGTACTGATCCTGCTGCTCGGGCCGTTCCTGCTGGGCGGTCTGAACCAGGTGGCGTTCGGCATCCTGTTCGTCGTCGGAATGCTCGCGGTCGACGCCACCTTCACCGCAGTGCTGTGGCGCGCCGACGGCCGCCGTCGGGGGCCGGCGGTGGACTTCTGGCTGTGGTTCGTGCCGTGCGTCGGTCCGCTGGCCTACTTCCGCTTCGACCTCGTACCCGCCGCACTGGCCGGTGCGGCCGTACTCGCGGCGGCACGACGACCCGCGTGGTGCGCGGTGCTCACCGCTACCGGCGCGGCCCTGAAGCTGTGGCCGGCCCTCATGGCCCCGATCTTCCTGCTCCGCCGCGGCGATCGCCGACGGGTGGTGGTCAGCTTCGCCGCCGCCGGTGCGGTCTACCTGTTCGGCAGCCTGGCCGTCGCCGGCTTCGACCGCACCCTGTCACCGGTGCGCTGGCAGTCCGCTCGAGGCCTCCAGATCGAGTCGGTGCCGGCAACCCCGCTGATGCTGGTGCGCGGGTTCAGCCCATCGCACTGGAATCTGCGGGTCAGCCGATACAAGGCGTGGGAGATCTTCGGGCCCGGCGTCTCCTTCTTCACCACCCTGGCCACGGTCGCCGGCGGACTGGGCGTCGTCACGCTCGCCGTGCTCTGGTGGCGCGCCGACCGAGCACCGTTGGCCTCCGGCGCGACGCTGGGCTGGATGCTGTTCGCGACCGCGCTCGTCATCACGATCACCAACAAGACGCTGAGCCCGCAGTACATCCTGTGGCTCGGCGGTCCGGTGGCCGGCCTGCTCTGCCGGGACGGAGCCGACCCGGTCGTGCGGCGGGCGGGCGCTCTGGTGCTCACCACGGCCCTGGCCACCCAGCTGCTATTCCCGATCCTCTATCACCAGCTCACCCACAAGCCCTACATGGTGGTCGTGGCCACGCTGATCCTGGTCGTGCGCAACGGGCTGCTGGTGTACCTGACCTGGCTGGCCTGCCACCAGGTGTGGGTGACGTCGCGTCCGGACCGCTCGATCGCGCCGGGGGCATCGGTCCGGGCCAGCGCCTGACCCCGACCCGGCGGTGGCGGCGGCCAGGTTGACCCGCGCACCGGCCGCCGTCACCCGCCCCCTTCAGAGCTTGTCGAGCGAGGCGTAACGCAGGACCAGCCACTTGCGGCCGGGAGTGCCGAAGTCGATCTCGGCCTGCGCCTTCTCCCCGGCGCCGCGCACGCCCACCACCGTGCCGAGGCCCCAGGTGTCGTGCGAGACGCGGTCGCCGACTTCGAGTGAGGGGAGAGCCCGATTGCCGGCACCGCCGCGCAGGCCTCGCCCGCTGCCCAGCCGGGATGCGGCGAGGGTCTCCTGGGCCGAGCGGCGTAGCGGCGCCCGATATCCGTGGTCGGCGTACCCACCCCGGCCGGCATCGACAAGATCGTCGCCATAGGCCGCCGCCGCGCGCCCGACGGCCCCGGTCCACTCGACCAGCTCCCCCGGCACCTCCTCCAGGAAGCGCGACGGTGGGTTCCAGGCCGGCTGCCCCCACGACGAGCGGCTCAGCGCCCGCGACAGGTACAGCCGCTCGCGGGCCCGGGTGATCCCGACGTAGGCCAGCCGGCGCTCCTCCTCCAACTCCTCCGGTTCGCTCATCGTGCGCAGATGGGGAAAGACGCCGTCCTCCATCCCGACGAGGAACACCACCGGGAACTCCAAGCCCTTGGCCGTGTGCAGGGTCATCAAGGTGACCACGCCGCCGGATGCGTCCGGCAC
>JALZBL010000370.1 GCA_030947395.1 Actinomycetota bacterium
GCGAAGTCCCGCTGGGCGCTCTCCAACCGGTCCGACGTGGTCGCGACGGCACCAGCGGCGCCCGGCGTGCCGAGGGTGCTCACCTCGGCCAGGCCCCGACGGAGCGGCCGGACCGAAGACCATGCCGCCATCGCCCCGACGCCGGCGCCGAGGAGGGCGAAGGCCCCGGCGCCCACGGCGACGCGCCGCACGATGCGACGCCGAGGCGGCGAGGCCTGGGCGACGGCCGAGACGACGAGGAGCAGGATGATCCCGGCGGCCACCAGGGCGGTGAGTCCCCGGCCGCCCCTCTTACCGCCATCGAGTTCAAGCTGCTCGGTGTGCTTGTCCGCAACCGGACGCGGATGGTGCCCACCGGCCAACTCCCTCTCGTCGGCCGGGGGGCTGAACACGCCCAGGTGAAACGGCCGGATCGGTATCGGGGCGACAGGTTCTCCTGTTCCATGCCAGCGCCTGCGACGAGCTCACGCCACCTATACACCGGGCACCGCCAGGCCAACACGCAGGTCGCCACCTGGCTCCGGGCACGCCCAGGCGGGCGCGACCTTCCTCCCGGGGACCAAGATCCTCCCCGGTTTCGATGCCGTCTCGTACTTTCGATGCGTCAGCAGTGGTTCACACACGTTCGTCTTCTCGTCGCACACCTGACCCGTCGTTGCGGGCCTTTTCCGCAGTCGCTTCCCACCCCGGCTCTTGACCGGCATGACACTGCGGCGGTTTGGGATCTCCGCCTGCACGGCGAACCCGGAGGGCCGACCTCCATCACTGGCACAGCACGGTCCGTGCTGACGACCTTCTACATCGCCGACACCTTCCTTTCAGGACGCACATCTTGGCCCTACCCCAGGTAGGCCGCGTTCGATGGCAACCGATTCGGCGCCAAGGCGTGCGCCTCGGCTGAGCCCGAGCAGCGCCTTCGACAGCCGCAACCGGACCAGGTCACCTTCTCTCTGCCGCGGCCGACATCCAGGCCGCGAGGCGTCTTCAAAGGACACCTCGCCTGCGCATGCGGCTGTAGAGGGCCACGCCGGGCAGCACCGGGGCCCAGTAGGTCACGAGCCGGTAGACCAGCACGGCCGCCACCGACGGGCCCGCGAGAGCGCCGAGACCGGTGAGGCCGGCGACGAGTGCCGCCTCCAGGGCACCGAGGCCTCCCGGGGTCGGCGACACCGCGGCGAGCGCGGACCCCCCGAGATAGACGGCGAAGATGCTGGTCGCTGGTAAGCCGCCGCCGAAGGCCTTGACCGCGGCGACCAGGGCCAGGCCGTAGCCGGCGGTCACCCCTGCCGACCCGCCGAACAACGCCAGCGCTCGGCGGGGTTCGGCCGCAACCGCCCGCAGGCTGGAGGCCGCCGAGCGCAGGCCAGGGAGCACCCGGCCCCGCAGCCGGCGCCCCCAGCGGACCAACCCCGCCGCAACCAGGACTGCGAGCACGGCAACCACCACCGGCCAGTGATCGGGTAGGTCGGGAGCGGAGGGAATTCGGTGGTTGCCTCCAGCCACCCCCAGCAACGGGACGATGACGAGGACACCGAGGGTATGGACCAGGAAGCCGGCGACGCTGTTCAGGGCCACGGCAGTGGCCGCCCCGGCCCGATCGCTGCCGGCTGCCTGCAGGTAGCGGATGTTGGTTCCCATGCCGCCGATGCCGGCGGGGGCGAGGCGGTTGGTGAAGGCAGCTGCGACCTGGACGGCCCACGTTCGTCCAAGGGCGAGGCGGGTGGCGTTCGCACCCATGAGCGCACCGCAGCCATGAGATAGGTGAAGGCGGACGCCGCGGCCATGGGGCCGAGCCACCCCCAGCGAGCACTGCCGAGCGCGGGCGCGGTGGCCCGGGCCTGGCCGACCTGGGGCAACAGAATGAAGGTCGCGAACCCGAGCGCGGCCAGCGGAAGGAGGTTTCGAAGCGCGACGCGCGATGGTGCCTGCAGGGGCGGCAGGGCCGTGGCCCCGCCACCAGCGGCCTCCGACCGAATTGCGATCAGGCCGCCCAAGCGCGCGGCTCGCCGACGGGTGATTGTGGACAGGGTCAAGGGCTGGAGCAGCGGCACGGCGCTCGCCACTGCCTCCTGGCCAAGCACCGCTTTGGCGGCGTCGACGACGTGCGCCGGCGAGAGCCGGATGGACATCGACGCCATCAGCTCGGCGACATCGCTGGCCTGACTCCTAAGGTCCGCGCCGGTTCGGCCCAACTCGAGCAGCAACCTGGCGAGGCGGAGCTCGTCGCGATGAGGGGGAGCGCCCTGCTCACCGCGTCCGAACACACCGGTCAGGGCGGTGAACGGCGACGGCAGCCCGTTCCAGAGGTAACCGGCGTTCGGATCGGCCCCGTGGTCCAGGAGCAGGCGGGCAACGTCCACCGCGTCGTGCTCCGAGTTCACGGTGTCGAACCGGGAGTAGGTGAGGTAGAGGAGCGGCTCACAGCCGAAGGGACCGCCCTGCCGACTGGCCGAGCCTTTGTCGGCATCGAGAAGCCGCCTGGCCGCGGCGACGTCGCCGACGGCCGCCGCC
>JALZBL010000005.1 GCA_030947395.1 Actinomycetota bacterium
CGCCGAGGTCGATCAGCCGCTTCAGGCGATTGTTGCGGTTGATCACCCGGCGGTACAGGTCGTTGAGGTCCGAGGTCGCGAAGCGGCCACCGTCGAGCTGCACCATCGGGCGCAGGTCCGGCGGGATCACCGGCACGCTGTCGAGCACCATGCCCAGCGGGCTGTTAGTGGTGGACAGGAACGCCGCCACCACCTTGAGGCGCTTGAGCGCGCGCAGCTTCTTCTGCCCCTTGCCGCTGCGGATGGTCTCGCGCAGCAGCTCGGCCTCGGCATCGAGGTCGAAGTTCTGCAGGAGCACCTGCAGCGACTCGGCCCCCATGCCACCGGTGAAGTATTCGCCGTAGCGGTCGCGCAGCTCGCGGTAGAGGATCTCGTCGCTGATGAGCTGCTTGGGGGCGAGCTTGCGGAACGTGTCGATGACCTCGTCGAGGCGATCGATCTCCCGCTGCGCGCGGTCGCGCAGCTGGCGCATCTCGCGCTCGCCGCCCTCGCGCACCTTGCGCCGCACGTCGCTCTTGGCGCCCTCGGCCTCGAGCTCGGCCAGGTCGGACTCGAGTTTCTTGGCCCGGGCATCGACATCGGAGTCGCGCCGCTTCTCCAGCGTGGACTTCTCCGCGCTGATCTCGGCCTCCAGGGTCGGCAAATCGCGGTGACGGGTCTCGTCCTCGACCGTGGTGATCAGGTAGGCCGCGAAGTAGATGATCTTCTCAAGGTCCTTGGGGGCGAGGTCCAGCAGGTAACCCAGCCGGCTCGGGACCCCCTTGAAGTACCAGATGTGGGTGACCGGCGCGGCCAGCTCGATGTGGCCCATGCGCTCACGACGCACCTTGGCCCGGGTGACCTCGACGCCGCACCGCTCGCAGATGATGCCCTTGAAGCGGACTCGCTTGTACTTGCCGCAGTAGCACTCCCAGTCCCGCGTCGGACCGAAGATCTTTTCGCAGAAGAGCCCGTCCTTCTCCGGCTTGAGGGTGCGGTAGTTGATCGTCTCGGGCTTCTTCACCTCGCCGTGCGACCAACGACGGATGTCGTCGGCAGTGGCCAGGCCGATACGGAGCTCGTCGAAAACGTTGACGTCGAGCAAGATTTCCTACTTCCTTCGAATGTTCTGCGGTGAAGGTCGGTGCATGGGTCGGGCTAGAGCTCCTCGACGCTGCTCGGCTCGCGCCGGGACAGGTCGATGCCCAGTTCCTCGGCGGCGCGGAAGACGTCGTCGTCGGTGTCGCGCATCTCCACGGCCACTCCGTCGCTGGAGAGCACCTCGACGTTCAGGCACAGCGACTGCAGTTCCTTCAGCAGCACCTTGAACGACTCGGGGATGCCCGGCTCGGGGATGTTCTCGCCCTTGACGATGGCCTCGTACACCTTGACCCGGCCGAGGATGTCGTCGGACTTGATGGTCAGCAGCTCCTGCAGCGCGTAGGCCGCGCCGTAGGCCTGCATCGCCCAGCACTCCATCTCACCGAAGCGCTGGCCACCGAACTGAGCCTTACCGCCCAGCGGCTGCTGCGTGATCATCGAGTACGGGCCCGTCGCGCGAGCGTGGATCTTGTCGTCGACGAGGTGCAGCAGCTTGAGGATGTAGACGTAGCCGACCGAGACCGGCTCGGGGAACGGGTCGCCGGAGCGGCCGTCGATCAGCCGGGCCTTGCCGGTGCCGTCGATCAGCTGCTCGCCGTCGCGGGTACGCAGGGTCGAGTCGAGCAGCCCGATGATCTCCTCTTCCCGGGCGCCGTCGAAGACCGGCGTGGCCACGTTGCCTCCGGGCTGACCCGTGCGGGCCGGCTCGGGCAGGCGCTCGGCCCAGTCCGGCTGACCCTCGATGTCCCAGCCGGTCTTGGCGACCCAGCCCAGGTGCGTCTCGAGGACCTGTCCGACGTTCATGCGCGAGGGCACCCCGAGCGGGTTGAGCACGATGTCCACCGGCGTGCCGTCCTTGAGGAACGGCATGTCCTCGGGGGGGAGGATCTTGGCGATGACGCCCTTGTTGCCGTGCCGCCCGGCCAGCTTGTCACCGTCCTGGATCTTGCGCTTCTGGGCGATGTAGACCCGGACCAGCTCGTTGACGCCCGGCGGCAGCTCGTCGCCGTCCTCGCGGCTGAACACCCGCACGCCGATGACCTTGCCGGCCTCGCCGTGCGGAACCTTCAGCGACGTGTCGCGGACCTCACGGGCCTTCTCGCCGAAGATCGCGCGCAGTAACCGCTCCTCCGGGGTCAGCTCGGTTTCGCCCTTGGGGGTCACCTTGCCGACCAGCACGTCACCGGTGGTGACGTCGGCGCCGACGCGGATGATGCCGCGATCATCGAGATCGGCCAGCACCTCCTCGGAGACGTTCGGGATGTCGCGGGTGATCTCCTCGGCGCCCAGCTTGGTGTCGCGCGCGTCGACCTCGTGCTCCTCGATGTGGATCGAGGTCAGCACGTCGTCCTGCACGAGACGCTGGTTGAGGATGATCGCGTCCTCGTAGTTGTGGCCCTCCCACGGCATGAACGCCACCAGCAGGTTCTTGCCCAGCGCCATCTCGCCGGTGTCGGTCGACGGGCCGTCGGCGACGACCTGGCCGGCCTCGACCCGGTCGCCCTCGTCGACGATCGGCTTCTGGTTGAAGCTGGTGCCCTGGTTGGAGCGGGCGAACTTGGCCAGCCGGTAGGTCTGGCGGGTGCCGTCGTCGGCCATCACGGTGATGTAGTCGGCCGAAAGTTCCTCGACCACACCCGGCTTGTCGGCGGTCACCACGTCGGCGGCGTCCACGGCGGCCCGCAGCTCCATGCCAGTGCCGACGAGCGGCGACTCGCTGCGCAGCAGCGGCACCGCCTGCCGCTGCATGTTGGCCCCCATCAGGGCACGGTTGGCGTCGTCGTGCTCGAGGAACGGGATCATCGCCGTAGCGACCGACACCATCTGGCGCGGCGAGACGTCCATGTAGTCGACGTCGTCGCCGGGGATGAGGTCGACCTCGCCGCCCTTCTTGCGGACCAGGACGCGCTCCTCGCTGAAGTTGCCCTGGGCATCGATGATCGCGTTGGCCTGGGCGATGACGTGCCGGTCCTCCTCGTCCGCGGTCAGGTAGTCGACCCGGTCGGTGACCCGGCCGTTCTCGACCTTGCGGTACGGCGTCTCGATGAAGCCGAAGGAGTTCACCCGCCCGAACGAGGCCAGCGAGCCGATCAGGCCGATGTTCGGGCCCTCCGGCGTCTCGATCGGGCACATCCGGCCGTAGTGGCTGGGGTGCACGTCGCGGACCTCCATGCCGGCCCGATCGCGGCTGAGGCCGCCGGGGCCGAGCGCGGACAGGCGGCGCTTGTGGGTCAGGCCGGCCAGCGGGTTGGTCTGGTCCATGAACTGGCTGAGCTGGGAGGTGCCGAAGAATTCCTTGATCGAGGCCACCACCGGGCGGATGTTGATCAGAGTCTGCGGGGTGATCGCCTCGACGTCCTGGGTCGTCATCCGCTCGCGCACGACGCGCTCCATCCGCGACAGACCCACCCGGACCTGGTTCTGGATGAGCTCGCCCACGGTGCGCAGTCGCCGGTTGCCGAAGTGGTCGATGTCGTCGGTCTCGTAGCCCTCTTCGCCCGCGTGCAGGCGGATCAGGTACTCGATGGTCTTGACGATGTCGTCCTCGGTCAGCGTGCCGTGCCCGATCGGGGACTCGGTGCCGAGCTTCTTGTTGGCCTTGTACCGCCCGACCTTGGCCAGGTCGTAGCGCTTGCCGTTGAAGAAGAGGTTCTCCAGCAGGGCCTGGGCCGACTCACGGGTGGGCGGCTCGCCCGGACGCAGCTTGCGGTAGATATCGAGCAGCGCCTCGTCCTGGGTGCCGATGTGGTCCTTCTCCAGGGTGGCGAGCAGGGTCTCCGACCAGCCGAAGTGGTTACGGATGCGGTCGCTGTCCCACCCGAGGGCCTTGAGCAACACGGTGACCGGCTGGCGGCGCTTGCGGTCGATGCGCACGCCGACGGTCTGGCGCTTGTCGACGTCGAACTCGAGCCAGGCGCCCCGACCGGGAATGACCTTGACGCTGAACACGTCGATGTCGGAGGTCTTGTCGATGTTGCGGTCGAAGTAGATGCCGGGACTGCGAACCAGCTGGCTGACCACCACCCGCTCGGTTCCGTTGATGACGAACGTGCCCTTGCGGGTCATCATCGGGAAGTCACCCATGAACACCGTCTGGCTCTTGATCTCGCCGGTGGTGTTGTTGATGAACTCGGCGGTCACGAACAGCGGGGCGGCGTAGGTCATGTCCTTGTCCTTGCACTCCTCGATGGACGCCTTGACGTCCTCGAAGCGCGGGTTGGAGAAGGACAGGCTCATCGAGCCCGAGAAGTCCTCGATCGGGGAGATCTCACCGAGGATCTCGGCCAGCCCCGACTTCGGGTCGGTGTCGCCGGCGGCCGTGACGCGCGCGCGCCAGGCGGCATTGCCGACCAACCAGTCGAACGAGTCGGTCTGCAGGGCCAGCAGGTTGGGCACTTCGAGGGGTTCACGGATCTTCGCGAAAGACGTCCGGGGCGGCGAGCCCGGGATGCCCTTCAGGGCGGGGAGTACTGACTTACCGGAGCGCGAGGCTGCCAAGATGCGTCCTTCCGAGGACTGGCGAAGAAAACAACTGCGTCGATCACACTGATCCGCGCTGACCTCTGACACCCGACCGGCCGGTCGCCCGCTCCTGACGGAGCCGACCCGAGGAGCCGTGCCGGTCCCTGACCGGCGTGCTGCAACCCGGTGATCACGCCGCCGCAATCGCTTGCGACGGGCACCGCGGGCAACGGAAACAAGGCCCGGTACGGGCCGAACGGGAGGTAGGAGGGCAGCGCAACGACTGAGTCTAGCTCCTTGAAGAGAGCATGTCGAGGCCGCGGCCGAAACGCGGCCAAACCTGGCGATCAGGGTGCACTTTTCTAGCCCGCACGTCAAGCATCGCCAGCCCGCCGGTGGAAATCGGGCCGCTACGCGCGGCCCATCCCTCTGGACCGTCCCTCTGGACCGTCCCTCTGGACCGTCCCTCTGGACCGTCCCTCTGGACTAGTGCGTCGAGGGCCAATCCGGCATCGGGCAGCGTCGAGGGCGCCCCCGGTGGAGTGGGACCGCCCTGACGGTGTCGGCGCGGTGGAACGGGTGCGGCACCCCTACTTGACGGTGACGGTCGCTCCGGCCGCCTCGAGGGACTCGCGGGCCTTGTCGGCCGCGTCCTTGGCGACCTTCTCCAGGACCGGTTTCGGCGCGCCGTCGACCAGGTCCTTGGCCTCCTTCAGGCCCAGGCTGGTGAGCGTGCGCACCTCCTTGATGACCTGGATCTTCTTGTCGCCGGCGGCCTCGAGGACGACGTCGAACTCGTCCTGCTCGGCCTCGGGCTCGGCCGGCGCCGCGACGGCAGCCCCGCCCGGCGCGGCCACGGCCACCGGAGCGGCGGCGGTGACGTCGAAGGTGTCCTCGAACTGCTTCACGAAGTCCGACAGCTCGAGCAGGGTCATTTCCTTGAATGCGTCGAGCAGCTCGTCGGTGCTGAGCTTCGCCATGATGGCGTCCTCTCTGTTTCTCGCCCGGATGAGCCGGTGAGGTGTGGGTTGGTGGTTGGTTACTGCGCTGCGTCGGCAGCCGGTGTTGCCGCCGGCTCGGCGGCGGGGTGGGTGGTGTCCAGCGATCCGTCCAGCGATCCCTCGAGCGCGGCCGCCTCGTCGAAGGTCAGCTCGACCGACGGTGACTCGACCGCCGCCGGTTCGGTGGGGATGGCGCTCGTATCGTCGGACGCCGGCCCGGGTTTGCTGTCGGCGGTGGCCGGCTTCTTGTCCTCCAGCGCCTTGGCCAGGCGCGCCATCTGCGAAAGCGGGGCCTGGAACAGCCCGGCCGCGCGCGTCGGCAGCGCCTTGAGCGCCCCGGCCAGGCGGCTCAGGAGCACCTCGCGCGACTCCAGGTCGGCAATGCGGGCGACCTCGGCTGCGCTGAGCGCCTTGCCGTCCAGGAGGCCGCCCTTGATCACCAGCAGCGGGTTGGCCCGCGCGAAATCACGTAGCCCCTTCGCCGCCAGGACCGGATCGCCGCTGACGAAGGCAATGGCGGTCGGACCGGTGAGCAGATCGTCGTCGATCGTGAGGCCGGCGTCGGACGCCGCCCGCCTGGTCAGGGTGTTCTTGACGACGGCGTAGGTGGTGTCGCGGCCGAGGGAGCGCCGCAGCTCAGTGACCTGCTTGACGGTCAAACCGCGGTACTCGGTGATGACGGCGGCCGAGGACGACGTGAAGTGCTGGGTCAGTTCGGCGACCGCATCCGTCTTCTCCGTGGTGGCCATGTTCCTCCTCTCTCATATCTCGTTGGCGTACCGCCGGTCGGGAACGAGACGAGGAGAAGGAAAACGCCCCGGCGCAGGTGGGCACGGGGCGGATAGGCAGCCCGAACCGGGCGCCGGGGCCGAACCGTCCATCCTGCGCGGGCCGCTTCCGACGCTTCGGAAGGCGTTCAGTCACATGCGCGCATGCAACGACCTGCGGTCTTCGGTTGGATCGAGCTAGACCTTACCGGGCGGGGACGAGAGCGCGCCACATCACCGGCGGCCCACGGTCGGCGCCACCACCGGCCGGGTCCGCCAGGAGGAGCCGAAGCAGACGAACGGCGCCGGCAGGCCGTCCACGGCCACGGTCGCTTCGGCCAGGGCCCGGGCGGAATCCTGGCCGGCGGCCAACCGGGCGTGGTAGCGGATCATCACCTCGGCGGCGACGTCGTCGTGCACCCGGGCCACGCCGGCGATCACGCTGCGGGAACCGAGGTGCAGCAGCACGCTCGTCAGCCCCAGCGCCTCGTCGCCCGGCCGTAGCGTCGCCTGGCCCAGTTCACAGGCCGAGAGGATGACGTGCGGCGCCGCCCGGGCGCTCTGGTCAAGCTCGTAGGCGAACACCGGTCCGTCGCCGAGCCGGATCGAGGAGAACAGCGGGTTCTCGGCCTGGTGGCGACCGTGCGCGGCCACGTGCACCACGTCGCAGTCTCGCATCGCGGCAACCAGCTCCTGCTGGGCCGCCCTGTCCGCCGTCACTACGCGCGAACCGGGCCAGAGCTGTCCGACGTGGTTCACCTCCTCGTCGGCGCGGGCGAGACCGGGGCCGGCGAAGATCGCGACGTCCGGGCGGCCCCGCCCGAACGGGCTGGTCGCGGCGGCGAGCCATACGGTGGCCGACGGCGCGACCACCACCGGGCGGCCGCGCAACGACGGCAGGAGGCCCCAGGCCAGCGTGGTCAGCTCACCGGTCGGTATGACGAGCAACGGCGCGTCGCCGATTCCCAAGGGCCGGATGAGCTGGTCGTCGAGCGTGGCCAGCGCGCGCGTCAATGAGGCTCGGACCGCGTCAGCTAACGCGGATGGAAGGTGGCCAGACGCGAGCGCGTCAAGGTCGGCTCTAACCCTTCTCGTCATCTCGACCACCGGCCCGGCCGTGGTGAGAATCCGGAGGGCCGGTCCGCCGGGCGCGCCCTCGACCACTGCGTACAGGGTGTCGCCGACCTGGACGAAGAACGCGAGGGCGATGCCCCGCTCGGCGACGGCCAGTCGCACCTCGGCCGCCCGCGCCGGGCGAGTCGACGTCCGGGACCCGTCGGCCCGCCACGCTCGCTCGCGCAGGGTGCGCTGGATGTCCACGGTGCGCTGGCGCAGCGCATCGGTCTGCGCGGTCACCTGCCCGCTGCTCTCCGCGGACCGCAGACTCTCGGCCGCTCGGCGCAGCTCGGTCAGTAGATCGGCGGCGATGTCGTCACTCGGTGCTTGAACCGGGAGGAGCCGGAAGGAAGCCGCGCGGCTGCGTTCGACCGCCTCCAGGAGCGCTGCCGGTCGCCCCTCCTCGAAGGCCATCCTCACATCGAGTTGGGAAAGCCGTCGCCCGTGCACCGCACTGCCCGTCTGCAGGTCGATGCTTCCGAAACGAGACTGGTAGGACGACAGCTCCGCCAGCCCGCGGCGAATCTGACGGCGAGCACCAGCCCGGTCCAAACGGGCCGAGGCGACCCTCGCCTTCACCAGGCGATGGTGCAGGCGGATCGAGATGGGATCGCTCAGGCCGACGTCGATGGCCGCGCAAACCTCAGCCGCACGATCGGGCTGATGCGCATCGACGAGCGCCTCGGTGGCGATCAGCGATGCCGCACGCGCCTGGGACTGCAGCCCGATTGCCGCGAACTCGGCCGAGAGCTGCAGAGCTCGTCGCGCGAGTCGCAGGCCGGGCCGCCCGGCCGCCAGATCCGACTGCAGCAGAACCAACGTCGCGGTCCGTCGCCAGGCCTGGTTTCCCCGCCGTCGGAACCGGTCCCGAGCCCTGGCCGCGAGAAGTCGGGCACTGCTTATTCGGCCATCCATCAGAGCGCATTCGGCCCGAGCCAGTTCCACCTCACCGACGTCCTTCCAGAGGCGGTCCCTCCGGAACAGGGCGATCGCCTCGACCAAAGCATCGTCGGCCTCCCGGTGCAGCCCCACTTCCAGCAACACGCGCGCGCGGTCGAGGGTGGTCGCTGCGGCCGAGACGTCAGCGCCCAGCCCGGCCGCGTCGTCCATCGCCCTGAGCGCGTCGGCGAGATTGCCGGACAGGTATTCGAGATAGCCGAGGTTGTGCCGGGCCTTTGCCTCCTCGACGACCAAACCGTGTGCTCTCGCCCGCGCCGCGGCCGCGGACAGATCGGCCCGCGCCCGGCTTAGCTCACCCTGGTAGAGCCAAAGAGCCCCCCGGTTCAACAGGATGTTGCTGGCTGCCGCCGGATCGGCGTAATCGATCAGCCGAGCCGCCGCATCGAGGTCGTCGAGGCCGGCGCGGAACTGACCGCCTCGGACTCGCATGAAACCCAGTTGTAGGTGCAGGTGCACCGCGACCGCAGCGTCGCCGGTCCTTCTGACGTACTGCACGACCTCGTTCAGGGCTTCGAGTCCCGCATCAAGACCCTCGAGCTCCGACTGACTCATCGACGCGCTGATCCGCAGCCTCGCCCGCAGCGCGTCCCCGTCGGCCGATCCGCCGTCGTCTTGCCGGTCCAACGCGGCCAATGCTCGCCGAAACGTGCGGAGGGCCTGGAGGGGATGTCCAGCATTATTCGCGACGACACCGTCGCGGTGCAGGCGCCGGACGTCGGCCAGCCGATCAGCTTCGGTAGCCACGCCGGCGCTCATCCACGACGATCACGCAGACGACGGAGCCGGGCGCGTCAGCCTCGCGTCGGTCAGCTTCTCGATCGCTGCCCAGGCTCGGTCCACCATCGCTGGGGCGTCGTTGACGAGCAGTGTCGCCGTCTCCATCAGGTGGTCAGCGATCTGGCCAGCCAGGATGGGAGCAGCGAATGAAGTGCCGCTCCATGTGCCGAAACCGCCGCGGAAGTCGTCAGGATCGATCGTGGATCGCTCGCCGTCGCCTGCTACGTGCACTCTGGCGACCGGTTGCAGGGAACCATTGAAGGTGGTCGGCATTGTGCTCACTACCGCCGCACCCCACCGGTGAGTGATCACCCACGGGCCGGCGTTCGAGAACAGCGCGATCGTTTTCCCGTCGGGGTTGAACGCTCCCACGCTGACGATCGGCACCACGTCGTGGCGCGCGTCGGCTGGTCCGCCCCCCTGCGGCGCGAAGCCGGCGGGATAGAAGTGCCGGAAGGTCGCGTCATTGCCGGCCGCGGCCACGATGGCGACGCCTCGACGGCCCAGTTCGGTCAGCGGGCCGAGTAGGTGTTGGTCGAACGCGGCGTCGGCCGGCAGTTCGTGGTAGTAACCCAGAGACAACGACAGGACGTCGATCAACCAGTTCGGACGCGCGAGCCGTTGCGCCAAGACCTGGCGGATCAACAACCGGTTCAACGCCCGCAGGAGATCACCTTCGGTGACGGCGCCGTCGCCGTACATGACCCGAACCGCAAGTATCCGGGCATCAGGACAGGTCTGACGGATGAGACCGGCGATGAACGTTCCGTGCCCCGCGTCCGGGTCGAGGGTTCCCTCGAGGGGGTCCCCGACGACTCCCGAACCTTCGGGATCGGTGTGTGGATCGGTTATCCCGACCGCGATCGATCCGATCGACGCGTGTCGCTCGACGATCCCATCCGGCAGCCACGGGTGGATTCCTGCCCCGGTATCGAGGATCGCCACCACCGGACGTCGGTACTTCGGATCGCTTAGCTCCGGGTCTGCCCGCCGGGTCGGCTCACGACCGATCCAGGTGACCGGTAGCCGCCCGCCGAAGCCCGGCAGCGCGAACTGCCCGAGGGGGCTGCCGCCCATCAGCGGGCTGCCGCCCATCAGCGGACTGCCACCCATCAGCGGACTACCGCCCATGAGGGGCACCCCGGCCAGCTCGGCGGTCGCACACATCAGGTGCTCGAGCGTCACTGTCCGAGCGGCTGCGCTGTCCGGGCCCACCAGGATCCGGAACCGCTGCAGCACATCCCACGCGTCCGGCGGGGAGAACGCCTGATTCGGATGGGCCGGAATGAGCTTCACTCGGGTAGTCAGCACATCGTCGGTGACATCTTCGAGTTTCTCTCGACGGATCAGTTCGAGGAGCTCCTCGTCCGCGGCTTCGCGCTCGACGCGCAGCGCATCGCCTGCTGCTTGCTCGAGTTTGGACATCACGAGTTCATCTGCGCCCGAGCTTCGCACGAGGAGCGTGTCCGCGACGTACACCGTTGGTCGCAGATCCTTCTGCCCTGGCAACTTGAGCGCCGTAGCGGGATCGAGCACCTTGGCCCCGTGCTTCTTGAGAACGTAGGCGGGCGGCATGACGCTCGGCTCCCGCCGCCGCGGCACTGGCGCGTTGGTCGGGCTCGGTGGCACTTTCTCGGTCATCGATTCCTCACGTTTCGCCGGAAGTCTTTCCTAGAGCTCGACGGCGGGCGTGATCACCGGCGCTGCCTCGTCGCCGAGGTGGACGACGAACCGGCTGAGGCCCAGCGAGACGTCCTCGAACACGAACCGTCCGTCACTGTCCGCGTCGGTCTCCCACTGGCCGCTCACCTGTCGCAGCTCGACGCGTGCCGCGCCACCCGGCGCCAGCCAGCCGTCGATGCGAACCGTGTCGGACCCAGTGCCCGTGACCGAGATCATGGTCGTCAACCGGTCGCTGGTGAAGGTCAAGGTGGTGACCTCATCGGAACCGGCTCCGCGGGCGGCCAGCTCCTCCATCGGCAGGTGCTGCAACTCGGCCAGCTCCGCGTTCAGGGCGTCGAGGCTGATCTCGAACTGGATCCGCTCGACGAGATCGTCCGGCACAGGGTCGAAGCTCGAGTGCAGCGCGGCCAGCCGCTGCAGGATGAGGACGTCGGCGGCGCTCAGGGGTTGCCCGGCCAGCTCGTCGATGGCGGCAAGGTCGGGGGACCCGGTGAAGTCGGTCATGACTGCTCCCATCGGGAGTCGGCGGCGAGAAGAAGGCGAAGCTTGGCCAGGCAGCGGCCCCGGGTTGGACCGATGCTGCCGACCGGCATGGCGAGGGATCGAGCGATTTGGGCGTAGTCCGGCTGATCGGCGAACGCGATGACGCGCAGGAGCTGCCGGCACCGTTCGGGCAGCTGGTTCACGTTCTGCCACAGCGCGGAGTCCTGCGTTCCCTGCACCGTCCGCGCTTCGGGCTGCTCTACCGACGGAGCAACCAGCTCGTCGCCCACCCACTCGGTCGGCTCGGTGCGCCGCTGCTCCGACGACACCCTCCACGCTTCGCGCCGGGCGGTGACAATGAGCCACTGCAGCACCGCGCGAGGGTCGTGGATGGAGTCAGCCCGGCGCACCAAAGCCACCCAAGTCGACTGGAGCACGTCTTCAGCGGCGGGGGTGTCCAGGCGGTAAGCGCGCACGGTGTGCCAGAGGATCGGTGTCACCGCACGGACCAGGTCGCCCATCCGGGACTGGTCGCCGGCGCGGTAGGCCGCGAACGCGTCGCCGGCCACCACGGCGAGGGAGCGCGACGGTTGCGCAGCTGAGCCTGGTCGATCCGCTTCCCCGGGCGTCCGGCCGGCTGGGTTCACGGCCGACCAGCCGGGGTTGACGCCCAGGTTGACCTGGTGGTCGGTTCGGGCCGCACGCTCACGGGGGACCTCACATCTCGGCCGGTCGAGCAGGGGTGGTGCGGTGAGCCTAGGGCGGCGACGGGTCAACCGACCAGGTCGTGAAGCCCCTGGGTCGCCCGGTGTGGCGCCTGTCGTGAGGAACGTTGAACCGAGTGACCTGATACACCGTGGGAGGGACCACGGGCAGTAGTGCCGACGCAAACGCCCCGGCCGACAGGGATGCCCATCCTGGACAGGATCGGCTGTATCACCCGGCCGGCCGGCCACTCTTGTCCGGTACGAGTGCCCGCGAACCGGCTGGGCACGGCATGTATCGGCGCTCGCGAACCGGCTGGGCGCGGCAGGTATCGGCGCCCGTGGACCCTCACAGGCGCGAATGTCCGGACGGGTTTCTACCTGCGACCATGCGACGGGGGCATGGGTCGGGTCGTCCGGAAGGTGCCGGTGGCGGCGCAGGAGACTTCCACGGGGAAAGCCTCATGTCGCCGCCATCGGTCCTGGCGTTCGACCGGGTTCGGGGGAACCGGGTCGGCGGCTGAAGCGAAGAGCCCCGGCCACCCGGCCGGGGCTCTTCGTGGTGGGCCGCGTAGCCGCGGTCGCGGGCCCCGCTTAGGTATTCAGTCGCTGCCCCGCTTAGGTACTCAGTCGAGGGTGGCGTCCTCGAGCAGGTTGCGGCTGCGGTTCGGGTCCACCGGCACGCCGGGCCCCATGGTCGTGGCGAAGGTGACCTTCTTGACGTAGCGGCCCTTGGCCGCCGAGGGCTTCGCCCGCAACACCTCATCCAGGGCGGCCGAGTAGTTCTCGACCAGCTGGCGGGGGGTGAAAGAGACCTTGCCGATCACCAGGTGCAGGTTCGACTGCTTGTCCACCCGGAAGGAGATCTTGCCGCCCTTGATGTCGGTGACCGCCTTGGCCACGTCGGGGGTGACGGTGCCGGTCTTCGGGTTCGGCATCAGACCGCGCGGGCCGAGGACGCGGGCGATCCGGCCGACCTTGGCCATCTGGTCGGGCGTGGCGATGGCGGCGTCGAAATCCAAGAAACCACCGCTGATCTCGGCGATGAGGTCATCGCTGCCGACCTTGTCCGCACCGGCGGCCAGCGCTTCGGCCGCCCGGTCTCCGGTGGCGAACACGATGACCCGGGCCGTCTTGCCGGTGCCGTTGGGCAGGCTGACCGTGCCGCGAACCATCTGGTCGGACTTGCGGGGATCGACGCCGAGGCGCATCGCGACCTCGACGGTTCCGTCGAATTTGGTCGATCCGGTCTTGGTGGCCAGCTCGGCCGCCTCGAGCGGGGAGTAGAGCTTGCCGTCCTCGACGAGCTCGGCGGCCTGGCGGTAGGCCTTGCTGTGCTGGGCCATGTACTGATTCCTGTCTGCTCAGTGGTGCGAACGGGTCGGCGGCTCTCGCCGACCCTCCCACGCGGGCGGTGGTGCGGAGTGGATCAGCCGTCGACGGTAATGCCCATCGAACGGGCCGTACCGGCGATGATCTTGGCGGCGTGCTCGACGTCGTTGGCGTTGAGGTCTTCCATCTTGGTCTGCGCGATCTCGCGGACCTGGTCCATGGAGATCTTGGCGACCTTCTTCGTGTGCGGCTCGCCGCTGCCCTTGTCGATCCCGGCCGCAGCCAGCAGCAGCCGGGCGGCGGGCGGGGTCTTGGTGACGAACGTGAACGAGCGGTCCTCGTAGACCGAGATCTCGACCGGCACCACCTGCCCACGCTGGGACTCGGTGGCCGCGTTGTAGGCCCGGCAGAACTCCATGATGTTCACGCCGTGCTGGCCGAGGGCCGGCCCGACGGGAGGCGCCGGAGTGGCCGCGCCGGCGTTGATCTGCAGCTTGATGATCGCGGCGAGCTTCTTCTTGGGAGGCATGTCTCTTCTTCTTTTCGGTTGCGGTTGCTAGGGCGGGAATCGGTGCGTGAGCGCGGCCGGGCGTCAGATCTTGGCGACCTGGCTGAAGGTGAGCTCGACCGGCGTCTCGCGGCCGAAGATCGACACGAGCACCTGCAGCTTGCCGTGCAGAGGGTCGATCTCGTTGATCGTGGCCGGCAGGGTGGCGAACGGGCCGTCCATGACGGTCACCGACTCGCCGACCTCGAAATCGACGACCTCGACCGCCGTCTTGTCCGCCGCGGCGACCCCTCCGCGGGCGCTCGGCGCCGCGCTCTTCACCACGGCCGGGGCGAGGATCTTGACTACCTCGTCGATCGACAGGGGCGACGGGCGGGAAGTGGCGCCCACGAATCCGGTGACACCCGGGGTGTTGCGCACCGCCCCCCACGACTCGTCGTTGAGATCCATCCGCACCAGGATGTAGCCGGGAAAGACCTTGCGCTGCACCTGCTGGCGCTTGCCGTTCTTGATCTCGACGACGTCCTCGGTCGGCACCTCGATCTGGAAGATGTAGTCCTCCATGTCGAGGCTGACGATGCGGCTCTCGAGGTTGGCCTTCACCTTGTTCTCGTATCCGGCGTAGGAGTGCACGACGTACCAGTCGCCGAACGCGGTGCGCAGCTCCCGGCGCAGCGTCTCGACCGGGTCCTCCTCCTCGACCGCGGCAGCCTCTCCGGACTCGGTCGCAACGTCGGACAGCAGGTCGAAGTCCCCTTGGGCGGTGTCGGCCTCGTCGGTGCTCTCCTCACCGCCGCGCAGGACGTCGTCGCTGCGCTCGGACGGCGCGGTGTCCTCGATCGGCTCGTCGAGCGGCGGCAGGCCCTCGGCGCCGGACTCGTAACGCAACGGGCGGTCTACGAGGGCCGCGTCGGCCTCATACCCGGAGGCGACCACATCGGCGGCGATGGAGTCGGCCTCGGCCTGGGCCGGCGAAATCTCACGCTCGGCGGCGGGGTGGAACTCAGACACAGAAATCTCTTCTCTTGACGTGCGAAGACGCTCGGACGATCAGCCGAAGATCCACAACACCAGCTTGGCGAAACCGATGTCGAGGCCGGCCACGATCGAGACCAGGATGACCACGAAGACGACCACCACGATGGTGTAGGTGACCAGCTCCTGACGCGAAGGCCAGATCACCTTGCGCAGTTCGGCGACGACCTCGCGGACGAACCGGGCCGCGGCTTGCAGCCACCGGCCTACGAAGAAGCCATCGGAGCCGCTGTTCCGGCTTGGACGCGAGGACGATTCGTCGCGGGTCTTCGTTTCGGTCATCGTGTTCCACTCCCTCCGACGCTCGCGGCCGGCCACCGTCGGTCGGTGGCTCGGCGACTCCTTCTGGTGGACGTCGGCGACGTCCGTGGTGCAGGGGCGACAGGACTTGAACCTGCAACCGCCGGTTTTGGAGACCGGTGCTCTACCAATTGAGCCACGCCCCTTCGGGAGGGACGAGTTGTGCCAGCCGACCCTGCAATCCGTCACCGGGCGCGGGCGGCGCCAGCGCTGGCCGACGGATCCCGAGCATGCTTGCGCACGGTCGTCCAGACCCGATTCGCCAGTGTACGGCTCGCCGCGGTCGGTGACCAAGCCGGCGCCGGGGCATCGGCAGACCGCGCGGCCGACCGGGAAGACCGGTTGATCCGTCTGGGACGATAGGGGCATGGGCGCGCGCATCTCCGACCGGATCTCGGCCATCGCCGAATCGGCCACGCTGGCCGTCGACGCCAGGGCCAAGGCCCTGAAGGCGGCCGGGCGGCCGGTGATCGGCTTCGGCGCGGGGGAACCGGACTTCGCCACCCCGGACTACATCGTCGAGGCCGCCGTCCGGGCCGCCCGCGACCCACGGATGCACCACTACACCGCGGTGGGTGGACTGCCGCAGCTACGCGATGCCGTCGCCGCCAAGACCCGGCGCGACAGCGGCTGGGAGGTGCGCCCGGAGCAGGTACTGGTGACCAACGGCGGCAAGCAGGCGGTGTACAACACCTTCGCCACGCTGCTCGACCCCGGCGACGAGGTGCTCCTCGTGGCGCCCTACTGGACCACTTACCCGGAAGCGATCCGCCTGGCCGGCGGGGTGCCGGTCGAGGTCGTCACCGACGAGACCACCGGTTACCGGGCGACGGTCGAGCAGTTCGAGGCGGCCCGAACCCCCCGAAGCAAGGTCGTCCTGTTCGTCTCCCCGTCCAACCCCACCGGGGCGGTCTTCGCGCCCGACGAGGTGGCCGCGATCGGATCGTGGGCGGCCCGGCACGGTCTCTGGGTGGTGGCCGACGAGATCTATGAACACCTCGTCTACGGCGACGCCCGGCACGCCTCGATCGCCACCGCCGCCCCGGAACTGGGCGATCGAGTCATCGTGGTCAACGGGGTGGCCAAGACCTACGCGATGACCGGCTGGCGGGTGGGCTGGATGGTCGGCGCGCCCGACGTGATCCGGGCGGCGAGCAACCTGCAGTCCCACTCGACGTCCAACGTGGCCAACGTCTCCCAGGCCGCGGCCGTCGCCGCACTCACCGGTGACCTGTCGGCCGTGGCGACGATGCGGGAGGCGTTCGACCGGCGCCGCCAGGCGATGGTCAAGCTGCTCAACGACATCCCGGGCGTGGTCTGCCCGACGCCCGACGGGGCGTTCTACGCCTACCCGTCGGTCAAGGGGCTCCTGGGACGCCCACTGCGCGGCCGGACGGCGTCCACGTCGGCCGAACTGGCCGCACTCATCCTGGACGAGGTCGAGGTGGCCGTCGTACCCGGTGAGGCGTTCGGCACTCCCGGCTACGTCCGGCTCTCCTACGCCCTCGGTGACGACGATCTGGTCGAGGGACTGGGCCGTATCGCCACCCTGGTCGCCGACGGCTGAGCCCGGTCGCGCTAATTGCCGCGCCGCCGGTGCAGCGCCGCCAGTGCAGCGCCGCCAGTCCCAGCGCCGCCAGTCCAGCGCGCTCAGTGCAGCGCGCCGGCTCGCCGGAGGACCGCGATCGCGGCCGGCAGGCCGGCCAGGG
>JALZBL010000371.1 GCA_030947395.1 Actinomycetota bacterium
GCCAAGGGTCGCGATCACGCGGGCCGCGACGTCGGCCGCCAGGCCGTCCGCGGTCGCCTCGACCACGATCTCCGGCGATGCGGGCATCGATCAGCCCGCGGCCGAGGCCGGTTCGGTCTTGGTCTGCGCGGGGTCGTTCCAGATGTGCTCGCGCACCGCGGCCCGCTCGTTCAGCCCGGATACGTCGTTCACCGCACCCAGCGCGTCCGCGTAGATCTCATCCGCGTCGAGGCGTCGGAGTTCTTCGGCCAGCAGGTCGCCGAGCACCCGATCCGGGAAGGGGGAGATGGTGTCGGGCTGGTGGCTGCGGTGCAGCACCATCCGGCTGCCGTCGAGGCGCGCCTCGAACTCGGTGTCGTCGTCGAAGTCCACACTCACCGCGCCGACTCCGCGTCCGTGCATCGTCTCCACGGGCACGTACAAGCCGAGCCGCGAGGAGAGCCACCCGGCCAGGAGCAGCGCCGACGGGTCGCGCTGATCTCCCTTGACGACGGCCGACGAGGCGGTGCCCTCCGCGGTGTCGAATACCGAGGCCAGGACCGCCCGCCAGGGCGTGATGCGGGTCCACGACAGGTCCGTGTCGCCCGGTGCGTAGTCGAGGGCCCGCTGGCGCAGGGCCGCGACCGGATCCTCGGCGTGCACGGCGTCGGTGATGCGACGGTCGGCGAACACCCCCAGCGGGTCGTGCGCGATCTGGTCCGGCGGCACGCCGTACCACCAGGTGACGACCGGGGCGTCCGGGGCCAGCAGCGGCAGGGTGACCGACTCGGCGTGCAGGGCCAGCCGGCCGTACATGCGCATCTCGATCGCCTCGCCCGGGCCCAGCCGGCCGCCCATCAGGACCTCGGCATCCAGGCGCGGGGTCGGCAGGTCCACCTGACGGCGGATCACGAGCAGCATCCGCATGGGGTGCTTGCTCGCCGCGACGGTAGCCGCCACCTCGGCCTCGGCCACGTCCTTCTCGTCGGCCACGACGACCAACGTCAGGGCGAGACCACTGGTCACCGCTCCGCCGCTACGACGCTCGGCAGCCAGCGCAGCCACAACGGCGGTGCCGGTGGTGTCCCACAGCGTGGTCACGAGGTGCTCCGTTCACTCGGGCGCGAGGGCGGGTAGTGGTCCGGCGCGCCGGTCACGGCCGCCGCCACTGCCGTCCCTCGCGGGCCAGCATCTCCTCGGCGCTGCGCGGGCCCCACTCGCCGGCCCGGTAGAGATCCACCGGTCGGTCCTTCCAGAAGTGCTCCAGCGGGTCGATCACCCGCCAGGAGGCCTCGACCTCGTCGTTGCGCGGGAAGAGGGTGGCGTCACCGAGCAGCACGTCGAGAATGAGCCGCTCGTAGGCCTCCGGCGAGGATTCGGTGAATGCGGTGCCGTAGAGGAAGTCCATGGAGACGTCGCGGACCTCCATGGCGCTGCCGGGGACCTTGGAGCCGAACTTCAGGGTCATGCCCTCGTCGGGCTGCACCCGGATCACCAGCTGGTTGTGCCCGAGTTCTTCGGTGTCGGTGGCGTTGAACGGCAGGTGCGGGGCTCGGGTGAACAGCACCGCGATCTCGGTCACCCGGCGCGGCAGGCGCTTGCCGGCCCGGATGTAGAACGGCACGCCCGCCCAGCGCCGGGTCTCCACGAACAGCTGCACGGCGGCGAAGGTCTCGGTGTTCGAGTCGCCCGGGACGCCCTCCTCGGCCCGGTAGGCCTTCACCCGCGAGCCAGCCAGCCAGCCCTGGTCGTACTGGCCGCGGATCGCGGTCTCGGCCAGGTTGTCCGGAAGGGTGATCGCGCGCAGGACCTTGATCTTCTCCGTGCGGATGGCCTCGGCCGAGAACTCGACGGGTTCCTCCATCGCGGTCAGGGCCAGCAGCTGCAGCAGGTGGTTCTGGATCACGTCGCGCGCGGTGCCGGTGGCGTCGTAGAAGGCGGCCCGCCCCCCGATGCCGACGTCCTCGGCCATGGTGATCTGCACCGAGTCGACGTAGTGCGAGTTCCACACCGGCTCGAAGAGCTGGTTGGCGAACCGCAGAGCCATGATGTTCTGAACGGTTTCCTTGCCCAGGTAGTGGTCGATGCGAAAGACGTCCTGGGCGGTGAACACCGAGTCCACCAGCCCGTTCAGCTCCAGGGAACTGGCCAAGTCGTGGCCGAACGGCTTTTCGACGACGACGCGCCGCCAGCCACCGGAACGATCGTTGTCGGCCATTCCGGTGCGGTCCATCTGCTTGAGCACCGTGGGGAACATCAACGGCGGGATGGAAAGGTAGAAGGCCGCGTTGCCCTTGATGCCGTGGCTGGCCCGCAGCTCGTTCAGCGTGGCGGCGAGTCCGTCGAAGGCCGCGTCGTCGTCGAACGCGCCCGGAACGAACTTGATGTTGCCCGAGAGCCGGTTCCACACCTCTTCGTTCCACGCGGTGCGGGCCGCTTCCTTGGCCGACTTCTTGGCCAGGTCCTCGAAGTCGCCGTCCTCCCAGTCGCGCCGGGCGAACCCGAGCAGGACGAAGTCGGTGGG
>JALZBL010000372.1 GCA_030947395.1 Actinomycetota bacterium
GGTCGGGCCGGCGTGCAGGACGAAGGCAGCCAGCTCTGCGCACTCGCCCTCGTCGCGGCGCCGGTCGCCGGTCGGGACGAGCACTGGTTGGACCTGTGCGCGGGTCCGGGCGGGAAGGCCGCCCTGCTGGCCGGGCTGGCGGCCGAACGCGGCGCGCACCTCACGGCCAACGAGTTGCACGAGCACCGGGCCGAGCTGGTTCGGGCGGCGACCGCTCACTGGCCCGTTTCCGTCGTCGTCGGCGACGCGGCGGCCATGCCCGCGATCGACGGCGGCTACGACCGCGTGCTGCTGGATGCGCCGTGCACCGGTCTCGGTGCCCTGCGCCGACGTCCGGAGGTGCGGTGGCGCCGGCAGCCGGCGGACCTGGCCCAGCTGAGCGCGCTCCAGTCGCGCCTCTTGGCCGCCGCGATCCGGCTGACCCGCCCCGGCGGCGTGATCGCCTACGTGGTCTGTTCTCCGCACCCGGCTGAGACCACGGCGATCGTCGCCGCGGCCGCCGACGCCGCAGCCGCCCCAGTCAAGACGGTGACGGTCGAGACCATGACGGTCGAGGCCCCCCGAGTGGAGGCGGCCCCGGTCGATGCCATCGGAGGGGAGGCCGCCCCGGTCGAGGTCCTCGATGCCCGGCCGGCGTTCGTCGGCGTGCCGCACCTCGGCGCTGGTCCGTTCGTCCAGTTGTGGCCCCACCGGCACGGCACCGACGCGATGTTCACCGCCCTGCTGCGCCGGCGGGAAGCGGACGGGACGCCGACCGCGCCTGCCTAGACTCCGGATCGTGAGCCCGTCGCAACCCGAACCGATGCTCGCGCCGTCAATCCTGTCGGCCGACTTCGCCAACCTGGGCGCCGAAGCCGACCGGGTGGACGGGGCCGACTGGCTGCACGTGGACGTCATGGACAACCACTTCGTCCCCAACCTCACCCTCGGCCCACCCGTCGTCGCCAGCTTGCGCGCGTCGACTGCGCTGCCGCTGGACTGTCACCTGATGATCGACGACCCCGACCGCTGGGCGCCGGGCTACGCCGAGCAGGGCGCCGCCAACGTGACGTTCCACGTCGAGGCTGCCGCCGACCCGGTGGCCACGGCGCGGGCGATCCGGGCCGCCGGTGCGCTGGCTGGTCTGGCGCTCAAACCGGGAACCGCGTTCGAACCGTACGTGGACCTCCTGCTCGAATTTGACACCGTGCTGGTCATGACCGTCGAACCCGGGTTTGGCGGCCAGCAGTTCATGGCCGAGGTGCTGCCGAAGGTGCGCCGAGCCCGCGAGCTGGTCTCGGCCGGACATCTTCGGCTGTTCATCGAGGTCGACGGGGGTGTCGCCGCGGACACCATCGAGGCGGCCGCGGCTGCCGGCGCCGACGTGTTCGTAGCCGGTTCGGCGGTCTTCAAGGCCGACGACCCGGCCGCGGCCGTCACCGCGCTACGCGAACGGGCCCGCGGGGCGATGTACCGGGTCTGAACGCTTGGTCGTCGCCCGCCGGTCGTCAGTCGCGGATCACGAGATCGGCTCGAGCGGCGGTGTCGTTGGCGGCGAAGTGGTGCTCCTCCTGGGCTGCCCAGCGGTCCCAGTGTGGTGCGTAGCTGGCTCCGTCGCGCGCCATGGCCCGCCGGCGACGTTCGGCGACCGGCACCTCGAGCCAGACCAGCCCACTCAGGTACGGCGCGCACCGGCGCGCTCCGGCGCCGACTCCTTCGACCACGACGACGGGAGCCGGCGCCAGCTCCCGCCAGCGGCCGAAGCGCTCGCGCAGCCAGTCGTAGCGGCGCCAGCGCACCGGGGTGCCCGCGGCCAGCGGCCGCAGCACCCATTCGGCCAGCCGGTCCACGCCGGCCTCGAGTCCGTCCCATCCGGGGTACAGGTGCTCCACCGCGAGCACGCGTCCGTCCAGATCGGGCGCCAGTGCGGCGGCGAACGTGGTCTTGCCGGCCCCGCTGCGGCCGTCGATCGCCAGCACCCGGACCCCGCTCGGAAGCGGGGCGGCGCGCCGGAGCAGGGCGATCACGTCGTCGCGGGTGCCGGCCACCGCTCGATCAGAGCACACGGGCCGCCCACGCCCGCTGCATTACCCTCGAACCTGCCATGACGACCTTCGACGAGCTGTTCGCGCAGCTGAGCGATCGGCAACGACGTCGTCCGGACGGGTCACGCACGGTGGCCGAGCTCGACGCCGGTGTGCACGCCATCGGCAAGAAGATCGTCGAGGAGGCGGCCGAGGTCTGGATGGCCGCCGAGCACGAGTCGGCCCAGCGCACGGCCGAGGAGATCAGCCAGTTGCTGTACCACGTCCAGGTACTGCTGCTGGCCCGCGGGCTTACCACCGCCGACGTCTACGCGCACCTGTGATGGCACCGTCATGACCGAGCCGCTACGCGTCGCCGTACCCAACAAGGGGTCCTTGGCCGACCCGGCGTCCGCGATCCTCGGCGAGGCGGGCTACCGCCAGCGCACCGACAGCCGCGAGCTCGTCCTGGCCGACCCGGACAACGGGGTCGAGT
>JALZBL010000373.1 GCA_030947395.1 Actinomycetota bacterium
GCCTGGCTGGCCGCGCATCGCGAGCCCACCGCGTATCGCGAGCCCACCGAGGCCGCCGAGCACCCCGAACGATCCGAGCCCGCCGGTGCCGACTCGGTCGTGGTGGTCGGCTACGACGCGCGGCACGGCTCGCGCGACTTCGCCCACGAGTCCGCGGCGATCCTGGCCGCCGCCGGATTCGCCGCCCGGCTCCTGCCCGCCGCGCTGCCCACGCCGGTGCTGGCCTTCGCCGTCCAGCGCCTCGGTGCCGCGGCCGGGGTGATGGTCACCGCATCGCACAATCCCCGCGAGGACAACGGGTACAAGGTCTACGGCGGCGACGGAGCCCAGATCGTGCCACCGGCCGACCAGGAGATCGAAGCGGCGATCCGGGCGGTCGGGCCGACGGGGGCGATCCCCCGGTCCGAGAACTTCGAGCGACTGGACGAGTCGATCGTCGCCGATTATGTCGACGCGGTGGCCCGGTTGGTCGGACCGCCCGCCGCGCCGATCACCGTCGTGCACACCGCCCTGCACGGGGTGGGCACCGGCGTGGTGCGGCGGGTGTTCGAGCAGGCCGGCTACGGACCGCTGCTGAGCGTGGCGGCGCAGGCGGAACCGGATCCCGACTTTCCCACCGTCGCCTTTCCCAACCCCGAAGAGCCGGGCGCGATCGATCTGGCCCTGCAGCGGGCTCGGGCGGCGCAGGCCGACCTGGTCGTGGCCAACGATCCGGATGCCGATCGCTGCGCCGTCGCGGTGCAGTTTGCCGGCGTCGGCTGGCGCATGCTCACCGGCGACGAGCTGGGTGTACTTCTGGCCGATGCCCTGCTGGCCAAGGGGGTGCGCGGCACGTACGCCACCACGATCGTGTCGTCGTCGATGCTCCAGGCGATGGCCGCGGCCCACGGCGTCGGTTTCGCCGAGACCCTCACCGGTTTCAAGTGGATCGTGCGCGCGGCGGTCGACGTCGTCTACGGCTACGAGGAAGCGCTCGGCTACGCGGTAAACCTCGACGCCGTGCGCGACAAGGACGGCATCAGCGCGGCAATCCTCGCCACCGAGCTGGCGGCGAAGCTGCGGGCGGCCGGGTCCTCCATTCCGCAGCGACTGGACGAGCTGGCCGCGTCGTACGGACGCCACGTCACTGACCAGATCGCGGTGCGGGTGGAGGACCGGCAAGTGATCGCCGAGACGATGCAGCAGCTGCGCGAACGGCCGCCGCCCGAGCTGCTGGGCCGAGCCGTGACGGTGACCGACCTGCTGCCGGAAGCCGACGCCCTGGTGCTGCGGGCGGGACATGCGCGGGTGGTCGTGCGGCCCTCGGGCACCGAGGCCAAGCTCAAGGCCTACCTGGAAGTCGTGGTGGACGGCGCACAGACGGACCTGAGCGAGGCCGCGCGCCTGCGCGACGAGGTGTCCGCGCTGCTCGGGATCGGCTGATCGGATGTCGCCACTGTCGGCCCGCCGACGATGGCCGGACCAAGGCAGCTAGCGCGGCCCGAACTGGCGGTCGCCGGCGTCGCCGAGGCCGGGAACGATGTAGGCATCGACGTTGAGCCGTTCGTCGACGCTGGCGGTGAACAACCGCACCGGGTGGCCGCTGGCCTGCAGCGCCTCGATCCCCTCGGGCGCGGCCAGCGCGCAGATCACGACGACGTCTTCGGCCCCGCGCGCAACCAACAGATCCAGGCAGTGCAGCAGCGATCCACCGGTGGCCAGCATCGGGTCGAGCACGATCACCGGCCGGCCGGCCAGCGAGGGCGGCAGCGAAGCCATGTACGCGTGCGGCGCGTGCGTCTGCTCGTCCCGGGCCACTCCGACGAAGCCCATCTGCGCCTCGGGCAGCAGGTTGAACGCGGACTCGGCCATGCCCAGGCCCGCCCGCAGTACCGGAACCAGCAAGGGTGGGTCGGCCAGCGCGTAGCCGGTCGTCGCCACGACCGGGGTGGTGATTGCCGTCTCGATCACCTCGAGATCGCGCGTCGCCTCGTACACGAGCATGGTGGCCAGCTCCCGCAGCGCCGCGCGGAACTCCGAGTTGCTACTGCGTTCATCGCGCATGACCGACAGCCGGGCCCGTACCAGCGGATGCTGCACGACGGTGACGTCCACGTCACGAGACCCTAGAGGACCACCATTAGGCGGTCGTCCGGGTCGTGCGGCAGAGTCGCAGCAATGACGCGCTTCGGGATCTTCGTGCCTCAGGGCTGGCGGATGGACCTGGTCGGAGTCGGCGACCCGATCGAACAGTGGGAAGCCATGACCGCGGTCGCGCGCGCGGCCGACGCCGGCTCTTGGGACTCCATCTGGCTCGACGACCACTTCCACACCGTTCCCGATCCATCGCCGGAGACCACCTTCGAGTGTTGGACCACGACGGCGGCCCTCGCGCGAGACACCCGGCGCGTGCACCTTGGCCAGATGGTCGGCTGCAACGGTTACCGCAATCCGGCGCTGTACGCCAAGACCGCGTCGACGGTCGACGTGGCCAGCCACAGTCGCCTCTACGCCGG
>JALZBL010000374.1 GCA_030947395.1 Actinomycetota bacterium
TATGCCATCGCCGACCGGTCGCTCACCGAAGTGTGGCGACGTTCGTCGTCCCACCCGGAGTCTGCAGCGGTGCCGTGGCTGAACCATGTCAGGTTTCCGGCCGCCATCTCGCTGCTGTTGCTGCTGGTCTATTGGCCCGAGATCAGCCGTCGCCACACCGTCCTGCAGGCCGACAGCCGACTGTCCACGCATCCTTACCTGTCGCACTGGCTGCTCGTCACCGGGATCCTCTTCGCCCTATCCGCTTTGAGCTACGCCGTTCGGCTCAGACGCCAACAGCCACCGGATGACGCAAGCCCGGATCCGAGTCTTTGACATCGAACCGCGAATGACCAGTCGGTGTGGCCCGAGGTCGCCAACAGACGTGGGAAGTCATGCTGTTGAGCTCGAACATTTGAGGGTAGCGACCTGAGGGTCTGGCGGCGGGAAGCGATGGGGTTCGGCCTGTGGGCCATGCTCTTCGCGGTCGTGGTGGTGTGGGGCCGGCGGCTACGGGCGGCCGGCGCCAATCAGCAGCTCTCTGCGGTGCCCCTGTATGGCCAATGGCACATCCGGGTCACGATATGGGAGATACCCGCGGCAGGCTTCGCCCTGGCGGTCGTGTTCACCGCGCCTGCGCTGGTCCGCCGGATGCGATGGACCCAGCTGCTCGGCGCCACGGCCTTCGGCACTGCGCTGTGGGCCGTTCTGTTGGCCCGGGTAGACGGTCCCGGTGGGATCACCGATCCTCTGCTCGGCAACTCCCAGTACATGCCCTTCCTGCCCCGGATAACCAATGTCGGGCAGTTCCTCTCCAGCTACGTCCGGCGTCTGCCTACCTACCCGATCCACATCCGCGGTCACCCTCCCGGGATGCTTCTCGTGCTCGACGGACTTCGCCGCACAGGCTTCGCCGGGCCAGGGTGGGCGGCCGCTCTGATCATCGGCGTCTACGCGGTCGGCGTCGTCGCCCTGCTCATCACCGTCCGCTCCTTGGCCGGCGAACGACCGGCCCGGCTGGCCGCGCCGTTCATCGCCTTCGCCCCCGCAGCCATCACCGTCGCGACCACCGGCGATGCCCTCTTCGGCGGAGTAGCACTCACCGGCATCGCCCTCTTTACAACTGCCACCCAACGAGATGATCGCCGCGGTGACCTCCTCGCCCTCCTCGCCGGGTTCACCCTTGGTGCAGCGTTGTTCCTGTCCTATGGCCTCACCGTGTTGGCCGTTCCGGTCATCGCCGTTGCTGCGCTGCGACGACGGGTCAGGCCGACAATCATCACTGCCGTCGGAGTCGCCGCCGTTGCGATGGCATTCCTCGCTGCAGGGTTCTGGTGGGTCGATGGCCTGCGAGCCACCGCAGAGCAATACCGGCTCAGCGTCGCCAAGACCCGGCCCTACGGCTATTTCCTGGTGGCCGATCTCGCCGTGTTCGGCCTCATCGCCGGACCGGCCACCGTCGCCGCACTGACCCGCTTGGGCCGACAAAGCTCCGAGCGAGCCCGCTGGTCGATAGTGCCTGCGCTCGGATTGACGATGGTCGCACTCGCCGACCTCAGCGGCTACTCCAAAGCCGAAGTGGAGCGCATCTGGCTATTTCTCGTCCCCCCAGTGGCTGCCGCGACAGCACTCCTGGGCCGGCCAGGAACCAACGCCGTGCATCGAGGCTGGCTCGGCCTCCAACTCACCGCCGGGCTCGCACTCCAGGCCGCCCTTCGCACACCATGGTGACATCACCGATTGCTTGAAAGCGCCGTCCTGAGCGTCGCTGGCGGAGCGCCTGCGGCCGATCGGTTCGTGCGCCGAGGTCTTGTAGTGAATCGGCGGTCGTAGCCCTGCAAGTCCCATGGTGACCGAACCGTGTCCGGTTGATGCTGCGCGGGGCGGCGTTGACCCCCGCTGGCTCGAAGCAGCCCAATGAACGGGTTGGGCTCATCGTGACCGCTCTGCGGCCGCGGCCGGACCCGGCAAGTTCCTTGTGAGACTGACTGGCCCGCGCTACAACCGCGAGGAGCGAAGGCTCGCTCGACCAGCTGCCGGGGTGGCCGTAGCCTATCGTCGGCGGGAAGGCAGCAGCCGTTGGTGCTCCCGGGGGGATTCATCATGTCGAGCAGAGCAGCACCGTTGGTTCAACGCGGTCGACCGGCGAGGTGGACCGTCCTTGTCGCGGTTGCGCTCTTGGCGGCAGTTGCGAGTGTCTCGGTGACGCAGCCGGCCGAGGCCGGCCCCGGGCATAACCGGCACCGTAACCGTCCGCGGGTCCTGCGGGTCGGGACGTGGCACGGTCGGCGCGGGCAGTTCCGCCGGATCCAGGACGCGGTCGACGCCGCCCGGCCTGGCGACTGGGTCCTGATCGCGCCTGGTGACTATCACGAGCAGGGCGATCACCGAAGCCCGACGGCTGGTGGGGCCGGCGCCGCGGTGATGATCCGGACGCCGGGTATCCACCTGCGGGGCATGGACCGCAACCGGGTCGTGATCGACGGAACAAAAGCCGGCTCGGCACCGTGT
>JALZBL010000375.1 GCA_030947395.1 Actinomycetota bacterium
GCTGCGCCGGGCGTGCTCGCGCGCCGCGCGTACGTCGGAGGGCCGCAGCACGACCGTGGCCCCGTCGACGTCGAGGCGGCGGGACCGCTCGGGAACGCGCTGGCGCCGGCGCACCGCCTCGCGCAGCACCTCCGCCATCCGCACGTCGCCCTTGAGCACGGCCAGCGCCGGGCCGTCCTGGCCGGTCGCGGCGACGCCGGGATAGAGCTCGCCGGAAGTGCGCATGACGACCGCCTCGGCCTCACCGAGGGTGGGCAGCACCTGGTCGATGTAGCGCAGGAAGCGCCGGTTGGGCCCGACCACCAGCACTCCGGTGCGCTCCAGGCGCTCGCGGCGGGCGTAGAGCAGGAACGCCGCCCGGTGCAGGGCGACCGCGGTCTTGCCGGTCCCCGGACCGCCCTGCACCACCAGTACCCCGTCGGCCGGTGCTCGGATGACGCGGTCCTGGTCCGCCTGGATGGTCGCGACGATGTCGCGCATGTGCCCCGTCCGGGCCAGCTCGAGACTGGCCAGCAGCGCGCCCTCGCCGATCACCACCCGCGAGCCGCCGACGCCCACCGCATCAAAGCGCTCGATGTCGAGCACCTCGTCCGAGACGCCGGTGACCCCGCGGTCGCGCGTGGCGATCTGGCGCCGCCGCACCACGTCGCGCGGGTGCGCCGCCGTGGCCTGGTAGAACGCCTCAGCCGCCGGAGCGCGCCAGTCGACCATCAATTCGCGCCGGTCGTCGTCGCTGATACCGATCCGGCCGACGTAGCGCGGCGGTCCGTCGATCAGGTCGAGCCGGCCGAAGCACAGTCGCTGTTCCACCGATTGCAGCTGCCGCACCCGGCGCGCGTACAGCTCGACGAAGGCATCCCGCTCGGTGCGCGCGGCCGGGGTACCGGCGGTCGGAGCCCGGGCGGACTCGGCCAACGCCGCGGCCGCAGCCGAACGCATCGCGTCGAGGCGTCGGTACAGCAACGACACGCGCTCCTGCTCGACGCCGACCTCGGCCTGCGCGGACGCCTCGGCCGCACCGGCCGGTGCGCTCAGGACGTCACCCCGATGGCCACGGCGCCCCGGTAACTTCTCATGCCGCGCGGTGGTCGAGCAGCGCGCTGCGCAGCACGTCGAGGCCCACCGAGCCGACGTCGAGCGCGCGGCGGTGAAAGGTGGTGAGGTCGAAGTCGGTGCCCTCGGCGGCCCGCACCTGCTCGCGTAGTTCGAGCCAGATCCGCTCACCCACCTTGTAGGACGGTGCCTGACCCGGCCAGCCGAGATAGCGGTCGAGCTCGAAGCGCAGCAGTTCCTCCCCCATCCGGGCGTGCCGGCGCAGGAAGATCCACGCACTGTCCGCGTTCCACGTCCCGTCGCCGAGTTCGGCGGGAACCGGCAACTGCAGGTGCACGCCGATGTCGATCACGACGCGGGCCGCGCGGAAGGCCTGGCCGTCGAGCATCCCGAGCCGGGCGCCGGGATCGTCGAGGTGGCCCAGGTCGGCCATCAGGCGCTCGGCGTACAGCGCCCATCCTTCGCCGTGGCCGGACACCCAGCAGCCCAGCCGGCGCCACCGGTTGAGCTCGGCCGCGCGGTACGCCGTCTGCGCGCATTGCAGGTGGTGACCGGGCACGCCCTCGTGGAAGACCGTGGTCACCTCGCGCCAGGTCGAGAAGTCCTCGACGCCCTTGGGCACCGACCACCACATCGCGCCTGGACGGGAGAAGTCCTCGTTCGGCGGGGTGTAGTAGATGCCGCCGGTGTTGGTCGGGGCAATGCGACAGTCGAGCCGGCGGATCGGCTCGGGGATGTCGAAGTGGGTCCCGGCCAGCTCGGCCACCGTACGGTCGGACAGGTCCTGCATCCATGCCCGGAACGCGTCGATGCCGTGGATCCGGCGGCCCGGATCGGCGTCGAGCACCTGCATCGCCCGGTACAGGTCGGCGCCGGTCTCAACCCGGGTCGCCACCCGGTTCATCTCGGCCTCGATGCGGGCCAGCTCGGCCTGCCCCCACTCGTAGGTCTCGTGCAGGTCCACCGTCGCGCCGAGGAAGTAGCGCGATCCCAGCGCGTACCGCTCGGCGCCGACCGCGTCGGTGGACTCGGCGAGGGGCAGCAGCTCGGTCAGCATTGACTGTCCGAGGTCGCGGTACGCCTGCGCCGCGGCCGCCGCCGCGCGCTCGAGGTCGCGGGCCAACCCGGGCGAGGGTTCCCGGCCGTCGGGGTGCGCCCCGGCGGCCAGCCGGACGAAGAAACCGTCCTCCGCGGCCCCGAAGTCGGCGCACTGGGCGGCCGTCTTCTCGACCTGGCGCCGCGCCGGTCGCAGTCCGGCCGCGGCCGCTTCGGCCAGCGACGTGCGGTACCCGGCGACCGAGGCGGGTACCGCGGCCAGCCGGCGCGCCACGACCGACCAGTCGGTCTCGCTTTCGGTGGGCATCAGGTCGAAGACCTCGCGGACCTGCTGGACCGGCGAGCTGATGACGTTCAGCGACCGGGCCGT
>JALZBL010000376.1 GCA_030947395.1 Actinomycetota bacterium
TCTGACGACGCTCAAGGTCGACACCGAGCGCACCCACGAGCTGCTGGCTGGGATCCCGGACGGCACGATGGTCGTCTCGGAGTCGGGTCTGCGCTCACGTGAGGACGTCGAGCGACTGGCCGGCGCAGGCGTCGACGCGGTGCTGGTCGGCGAGGCGTTGATGCGCGCCCCCGACGTGGAGGTGGCCTGTCGGCAGCTCACCGGCCTCGTGGTTTAGGTCAACCGAAGCCGGGCGGCCCACACTTTTGTCAATGAGACGTCTGGTCCACTCGCATTTTCTGTCCGCGGTACTCGGCGGGCTGGTGGTGGGCGCGGGGCTGCTCGCGTTCGGGGCCGCGGGCTCCGGCCACACCGAGACGATCGTCCAGGAGGCCCCGGTCGCGTTGCCGGCGGGCACTGGCGCGAGCGGCGCCGCCTCGGGCCTGACGCCGCACGACATCTACCAGCGCGACGCCCCCGGCGTGGTGTACGTGCGGGCCAAGCTGGTGGCGCCCGTCGAGAGCCCGTTCACCATGTTCCACGCGCGCGAGAGCGACACCTCGACCGGCTCGGGGTTCCTCGTCGACCGCGCCGGCGACGTCCTCACCGACTACCACGTCGTCGACGGCGCCGACCGCTCGGCGGGGGTCACGGTGGAGTTCGAGGGCGCCCAGGTGCGACGCGCCGGGGTGGTCGCTGTCGATCCCAGCTCTGATCTGGCCGTCCTGCACGTCGACATGGGCGGCGTGTCGACCGTTGCGCCGCTGAAGCTCGGCGAGTCGAGCACCGTTCGGGTCGGCGACCCGACGCTGACGATCGGCAATCCGTTCGGCGTGGACCGCACGCTGTCGACCGGCATCGTCTCCGCCCTGCAGCACCGCATCCAGGCCAGCGACGGCCAGGCGATCGACAACGTGATCCAGACCGACCAGCCGATCGACGCCGGCAACTCCGGCGGTCCGCTGCTGGATGCCGGAGGCCAGGTGATCGGCATCAACTCGCTCATCACCACCCCGACCGGCGGCCGCAGCGGGCAGGCGCTGGCCTTTGCGGTGCCGATCGACACCGCCGACGAGATCCTTGCCCGGGCAGCGCACGCCGGTCCGGTGCGGGTCGCCGCCATCGGCCTGGACGGTGGGCCCGCCCACGGATCGGTCAACGGGGTGGCGGTCTCGCGGGTTACCCGCGGCGGTCCGGCGGCCGTCGCCGGGGTGCGCCTCGGCGACATGATCGAGCGCGTCGACGGCGAGCCGGTGGCATCGTTGAGCGACGTCCTGTCCCTGGTCACCACGCACAGCCCCGGGCAGAGCATAAGCCTCGTGCTGCGCCGCCATCGTCGACTGCGTACGGTGACAGTCGTGCTCGGCACCCGAACCGTGCCCGCGCAATAGGTTCGTACGATGTGGGACGTGGATGCGCTCGCCCCCCCCAAGATCAAGTTCTGCGCCATCACCAGCCGCCGCGATGCCGATGCGGCGGTCGGCGCCGGCGCGTGGGCGGTCGGAATGATCCTGTGGTCCGGCTCGCGGCGGCGCTGCCGGGTGGGCGTGGCCGCCGAGATCGCAGCCGCGCACCGCCGGCGAGTGGAGATCGTGGGCGTGTTCGTCAACCCCACGCTCGAGCACGTCGCCCGCGCCGCCGACGAGATCGGGTTGACGATGCTGCAGATGCACGGCGACGAAGGCCCCGCGTTCTGTGCCGAGGCGGCCCGACGGACCGGCTGTCGGGTGATCAAGGCCGCCCGGGTGCGCAGCGGCGCCGACATCCAGGCGCTGGGACCGTTTCACACCGACTTGCACCTGCTCGACAGCTATGTCAGTGGCGTCCGGGGTGGCAGCGGCGAGACGTTCGCCTGGGAGCTGGTCGGCGCGCGACGCTCGACGGTCCCGCTGATTCTCTCCGGCGGCCTCACGCCCGACAACGTCGCCGAGGCGGTGGCGCTCGTGCGTCCGTACGCGGTCGACGTGGCCTCCGGCGTCGAGCTCTCGCCGGGCCGCAAGGACCACGACAAGCTGTCGGCCTTCGCGGCGGCGGTGGCGGGCGAGCGAGCACCGACCCCCACTCACCCTGCGGGGTGAGCGGCGTGAGAGACATGCGCACCGCCGTCGAGCACCGCTTCGGCCCCTACGGGGGCCAGTACGTGCCCGAGACCCTGATGCCGGCGCTGGCCGAGCTGGAGCTCGCCTGGGTGGACGCCCGCGACGATTCGGGGTTTCGCGGCGCGCTGGACGCGCTCCTGCGCGACTACGTCGGCCGTCCGTCGCCCCTGTACCGCGCCTCACGGCTGAGCGAGGTCGCCGGCCATCCCGTGTACCTCAAGCGCGAGGACCTCAACCACACCGGCGCCCACAAGATCAACAACGCCCTCGGCCAGGCGCTGCTGGCCAAGCGGATGGGCAAGCGCCGGATCATCGCCGAGACCGGGGCCGGCCAGCACGGCGTCGCCTCGGCGACCGCCTGCGCGCTGCTGGATCTGGAATGCATCGTCTACATG
>JALZBL010000377.1 GCA_030947395.1 Actinomycetota bacterium
CAGCGCCAGCTCGTCGCCTTCGCGCGCGCCTTTCTGGCCGACCCGGCGGTCCTCATCCTCGACGAGGCCACGTCGTCCCTGGATGTCCCCACCGAGCGAACGGTGCAGCAGGCGCTGCGCACGGTGCTGCGCGACCGCACGGCAGTGATCATCGCGCACCGCCTGTCGACGGTGGAGATCGCCGACCGCGTCCTCGTGCTGTCGGCCGGACGCATCGTTGAGGACGGCTCCCCGGCCGAGCTGATCGCCGCCGGTACCGGCGAGTTCGCGGCGCTGCACGGGTCCTGGGCCGACTCGCTCGTGTGAGCCGTCGGCTCATTCCCCCGGTCCCGAGCCATCCAGTCGGAGCTTGCCAGCTTCGCCGCGACGGGGACGGCTGGAAGCTGGCGACTTGCCGGGAAGGTGACGCAGCGGCGGACGGCCGCTCAGGTGAGGTCGGCGTACTCGGGGTGGCGTTCGATGAAGTGGGCGACGAACGGGCAGGCCGCGCCGACCGCGAGCCCGCGCGACCGGATGTCGTCGAGGGCGCGGCGCACCATCTCGGCCCCGAGGCCGCGCCCCTCGTGACTCGGGCGGATCTCGGTGTGGGGGATCACCCGCACGCCGCCTTGATCGACGTAGTCGGCCTGCCCGATCAGCTCACCGCCGACCCGCAACTCGTACCGGCGTTGCTCAGCGTTGTCGGTCACGACGACGGGTTCTTCGGCCATACCGGCGACAACGTGGCACGGCGGCCGCCGATTCCGCCCGGTTGGCTTCCCTGCGGGGGCCGGTCAGCCGCGCAGGGCGGCGAAGGCCAGCGCGGCCGCCGTCGCAACATTGAGCGAGTCGACGCCGTCGGCCAAAGGGATGCGGACCAGGCGATCCGCGGCGCCCAGCGCACCGGCGCTGAGCCCGGGTCCCTCGGCGCCGAGGAGCACCGCCCACCGCCGCGGCGGCGGGAACGAACCCAGTGGCGCAGCCTCCGGTCGCGGCGTCAGCGCCAGCACCTCGAAGCCTCGCGCGCGCAGCCGGCCCAGCGACTGCGGCCACTGTCCGGGCAGTCGGGCGAACGGGACCCGCAACACGTGTCCCATCGAGACCCGCACGCTGCGCCGGTAGAGCGGGTCGGCCGTGCGGGGATCCAGCAGCACCGCCTGGACGCCGAGTGCGGCGGCGTTGCGGAAGAGGGCGCCGAGGTTCTCGAAGTCGTTGAGCTCCTCCAGGACGGCCACCCGGGCCACCTGGTCCAGCAGCTCGGCGGCCTCCGGTGGCCTCACCCGATCGGCCGAGCCGAGAACCCCGCGGGTGACCCGGAATCCGACCGCGTCCGAGAGCACCCACTTGTCCACCAGAAGCGGCCGGACGCCGGCTTGGCGCAGGGCCGGCGCGAGCTGGCCGAGCTTGGCGGCCCCGCCGGCCACGGCCCGGACCGGATAGGGGCTGGTCAGCAGCCGCTCGACCACCGAGACGCCCTCGGCGATGACGAGGCCCCGGCCGTCTGGACGCCGCTCGGCATCGGCCAGATCGCGAAAGTCGTCGAGGCGGGGGTCGCCCGGATCGACGACCAACGCCGGCGGAAGGAAGTCCGCGGGGCCGCTCGGTTCGGCGGTGCCACCCGGTTCCGCGGTGCCGCCCGGTTCGGCGGTGCCGCCCGGTTCTCGCCGGGACGTCAGAGGTTCAGGCCGCACTCGCCGAGCAGGAACTCCACCCGGATCCGTTCCAAAATGCGCGGCCGCCCGTCGGGCAGGCTCAGCAAGGCGGTCGCGATCTCCAGCTGCTGGCAGGCGAGCACGAGAACCTGGTCGTAGGCGTGCGCCACGCCGATCGAGCGGACAAACGACGTTCCCTTGGGCAAGGCTTCCAGCTGACGACGCAACCGGCGGGCATCAGCCGCGACACGCTCGATCGGCGGTGTGGTCGGCCGCGGTTCAGTCAAGCCCGCTCGCCAGGACCGCACCGCCAAAGCGAGTGTGCCGGACTTGGTCGCCGCTGAGCGCCCCATCATTAAACGGTAGGCCGCGGTGGCGCCGATCGCCACACAGATCCGCCCGCAAAATCGCGGCGCGGACGACTCTAGTGCCGGGAACCGAACCGCTGCGGTGCGGCATCCGCCCAATTCGGACACCTGCCGCCGCGAAAGATCGCACCGCCGCGAACCGACCCGATCGCCGGCTCCTGAGCGACCCCGCCAGCGGTCAGGGCGCGTCGGCCGGTCGGTCGTCTGGCGCCGCAATGAGCTCACTCAGGTGCGCGTCGGTCCACTGGGCGGCGAGTCGCACGTCCGCAGCGGTGCCGTCGTCGACCAGCGCCGCCATCGCGTGGTCGCCGGCCCGGGCCTGTGCCTCGATGCCCCGCCAGCACCGGTGCTGCCACCAGGCGACCACCGGCAAGACGTCGCCCAGGTCGAAGTCGGCGCCGTAGTAAGTGAGGATGTGCCGGATTCGACGGGCCGCCTCGGCCAGGACAGTGATGTCCGGCCCGAGGT
>JALZBL010000378.1 GCA_030947395.1 Actinomycetota bacterium
GAACCCACCCGGCTCGCGCAGCTGGTCGGCCGCCGCCAGCACCCGGTAGACGTCCTTGGCCGTCTCGTCGGCGCTGGAGACCAGGATGACGTCCGGCCCGACGACGGTCTGGATCAGCCCGGACAGCAGCGGGTAGTGCGTGCAGCCGAGGATCAGGGTGTCTACATCCGCGCTGGTGACCGGCGTCAGGTACGACTCCGCCAGGCCGAGCAGCTGACGGCCGCTGGTCACGCCGCGCTCGACGAAGTCCACGAAGCGCGGACAGGCGGCGCCGGTGAGCGCGACGTCGGGCGCCGCGGCGAACGCGTCGTCGTAGGAGCGACTGGCGATGGTCACCGTAGTGCCGATCACGCCCACCCGCCCAGTTCGGGTGGCGCGGATCGCCCGCCGCACCGCCGGCTGGATCACTTCCACCACCGGCACGGCGTAACGCTCTCGCGCGTCACGCAGGCAGGCCGCGCTGGCGCTGTTGCAGGCGATCACCAGCATCTTCACCCCGCCGGCTACCACCGCGTCCATCGCGGCCAGGGCGTGCCGGCGCACCTCGGCGATCGGCAGCGGACCGTACGGGCCGTTGGCCGTGTCACCGAGGTAGCGCAGTGACTCGGCCGGGAGCAGGTCGGCGATCGCCCGGGCCACGGTCAGACCGCCCACGCCCGAGTCGAAGACGCCGATCGGGCGGTCGGCGTCGCTCACGACGGCCGACGACCGGGCGCCGAGCGTTTGACCGCCCGGGGCGATCCCTTGCGCGGATGCAGCAGGTAGCCCGACAGCACACCGGCCGCGAAACCACACACGTGCGCCTGCCACGAGACGTCGGCCCGCACGGTGGGCAACAGACCGGAGAACAGCCCGCTGAAGAAGAACAGCGCGAACGCCGCGGCCAGGATCCAGCTCAACCGGCGGGCGAAGTAGGCGCGGGCCAGCAGGTAACCCAGCCAGCCGAAGACCACCGCACTGGCCCCGACGATGACGCTGCCCGCCGGCGCGATCAGCCAGGTCAGGATCCCCCCGACGACCACGATGATCGCGGTGGACCGCAGGAAGGCGCCCAGGCCGCTGATCAGCACCATCCAGCCGATGATCAACAGCGGGAACGTGTTGGCCAGCAGGTGCCCAGCACTGGCGTGCAGGAACGGCATGGTGACGATGCCGTCGAGCCCGTCCACCCGGCGGGGGCGCAGGCCGAAGCGGTCGAGGTGGTGGCCGTCGGCGGAGTCGAGGATCTCGATCGCCCAGAGCAGCCCCACGATCAGGCCCATGATGGCCAGCGCGCCGCTCCACGTACCGGCGTCGAACCGCTCGCGCAGCGCCGGCAACCGGCGGCGCCCCGGACTCGAGGGCGAAGAGCTCACACCGGCGAGCGTAGCGAGACGGGCCGTCAGGCCGCGCTGAGCGTGATGCGGTGCAGCCCGCTGGACGCACCGGGCAGGGGGCGCCGGCCCACGGTGTCCTGGGCCATCCCGTCGGCGTCGATCGCCCGCACCGTGAGCGAGTGGGACCCGCGCGACGCCACCGTCCAGGGCAGCTGCCACTGCCGCCAGGTGTCGCTCGACGGGACCTCGCCGAGTCGGGCGGGAAGCCATGGCCCGTCGTCCACGCGCACCTCGACCCGGCCGACCCCCACGTGCTGGTGCCAAGCCACCCCGCCGATCACGACCGTCTCGCCGACGCGGACCCGTCGGCCGGCAGTCGGGGTGTCGATGCGGGACGCGAGCTGGATCGGCCCCTGGGCCAGCCAGCCGTTGCGGACCCAGTAGGCGTCGTAGGCGGCAAAGGTGGTCACTTCGATGTCGGTTAGCCACTTGCAGGCGGATACGTATCCGTACAGGCCGGGCACCACCATGCGGACCGGGAAGCCGTGGGCCAGCGGCAGCGCCACGCCGTTCATACCTACGGCCAGCATGGCGTCGCGCCCGTCCATCACCTGGGCGACCGGTGCGCCAATGGTCATGCCGTCCTCGGACCGGCAGACCAGCTGGTCGGCACCGGCGCGGATGCCGGCCTCGCGCAGGATGTCGCGCAGCGGGGCGCCGCGCCAGCGGGCCGTCCCGGCCAGCTCGCCGCCGACCTCGTTGGAGACACAGACCATGGTGATCCAGCGCTCCATCATCGGCCGAGCGAGAAGCTGGGCGTAGGTGATCGTCAGGGGACGCTCGACCGCTCCGTGGATGCGCAGTTTCCACGTCTGCGCGTCGATCTGCGGGACGAGGTAGGCGGTGTCGATGCGGTAGAAGTCCTGGTTCGGCGTGACGAACGGAACCGGGCTACCACCGAGGTCCGCGCGAGCCGGGAGGACGGGCGCCGGGTCGGCCGGTGCCGGGAGGACCACCCGGGCGCGGGAGCGGGCGGCGTCGAAGCGCTGATGCTGCAGGCGCCGCCCACCCCAGGCCAGTCCAGCGGCGGCGACGGCGGTGACCACGCCGCCGAACAGGACACTTCGACGCGCCGGTGCGACGTGCGAC
>JALZBL010000379.1 GCA_030947395.1 Actinomycetota bacterium
ATGGAGATCTACGTCGCCGCGATGGGCTACCCCGCCGGCGCCGGCATGCAGCGCGGCCGGGCCGCGCACGGCCAGGCGACCTTTCCCGGCTTCACTGCCCGAGCCGCCTATGACTCCGGCGATCGCCTGGTCGGCTATGCCTACGGCTACACCAGCGAGCACGGCCAATGGTGGCACGAACTCGTCCGCCGGGCCGTCGACACCGAGACCGCGGCGACCTGGTTGGCCAACGCGTTCGAGCTGTCCGAGTTCCACGTCCGCCCCGATGTGCAGGCGCGCGGGATCGGCCGGGCGCTGCTGGTGTCGCTGGCCGAGGGGTTGCCGCACGAGACGATGCTGCTCTCGACTCCCGACGGCGACACGCGAGCCATGCGCCTCTACCGCCGGTTCGGCTTCCTGGACCTGGCCCGAGATCACTTCTTCCCCGGTGAGGCCCGCCCGTTCGCCGTACTCGGCCGGCGGCTTCCGTTTGACGTCCAGGTGGAGCGGGCCTGAGTCGAGAGGTGGTCGACGACTGAGACGGTGCCGGGGGAGGTTCAAGACGGCCGGGCGGACAGCTCCAGGTTGGCCCAGACCTCGCGGGTGGCGCGCGACCAGTTGAACGTGTCGAAGTGAACGCCCGGCACCCCTTCCTCCAGCAGCCGGCGGCACAACGCGGTCGCTTCCTCGATGCCGAGCGCGCGCACGGCCGCGGGATCGTCGGCCACGGCCGCGAACTTCTCGGCCAGCGCAGGTGGGTACGGCGCGCCGGAGAGCCGAGGCACCCGGTCAAAGACCTTCATGGACGTGATTGGCATGATGCTGGCCAGGATCGGCACGTCGCAGCCCGCGGCGGCCACCCGGTCGCGCAGCCGCAGGTAGTCCTCGGCGTCGAAGAACATCTGGGTGATGGCGTAGTCGGCTCCCGCGCGGCACTTCTCGACAAACCACCGGGTGTCGGTCTCGACGTCGGCGGAGCGCGGATGCCGATAGGGAAACGCCGCGACGCCGACGCAGAAGTCCCCGTGCTCGCGCAGCAGGCGCACCAGGTCCGCGGCGTAGGCCAAGCCGTGCGGGTGCGTGCGCCAGTTTCCCAGCGGGTCGCCGGGGGGGTCACCACGCAGGGCCAGCATGTTGATCACGCCGGCCGCCGCGAGGTGGCCGATGATCGAGCGCAGTTCCGCGATCGAGTGGTCCACCGCGGTCAGGTGCGCCACCGGCAGCAACGTCGTGTCCTGCGCGATGCGCTCGGTGACCTCGATCGTGCGCTCGCGGGTGGAGCCGCCGGCGCCGTAGGTCACCGAGACGAACGACGGCTTCAACGGTTCCAGCTCGCGGATGGCCTTCCAGAGCTGGCGTTCGGCGGCGTCGGAGCGCGGCGGCATGAATTCGAAGGAGAAGGTCGGCCGTCCGGTGCCGAGCTGCTCGGCGACGGTACGGGCCATGGCCAACACAGTAACCGCCGACCGGCCGCCCGTAGGGTGTCGGCGTGCCACCCCCGTCGTCGCTGCCGACCGTGCCACTGATCGTGTCACGCATCGATGAGGCGCTGGCCACCTTCCTGGACGACCGCGCGCGCACATTGGAGGCGGCCGGGCCGGACCTGGACGACATCGTGCGCTCGGCGCGCGAGCTGGTATTCGCCGGCGGCAAGCGCATCCGCCCACTGTTCGCCTACTGGGGGTGGCGCTGCGTCCACGCTGACGATGCGCCCGGGGAAGCCGAGCTGATCACCGCGGCGGCCGGACTGGAGCTGCTGCACGCGGCGGCGCTGGTGCACGACGATCTGATCGACGACTCGGCCACCCGGCGTGGGCGCCCGGCGGCCCACGCCCACTTCGCCGACCGGCACCGCGTCGCCGGCTGGCCGGGAGCCAGCGGGGCGTTCGGCGCGGCCGTCGCCATCCTGCTCGGCGATCTGCTGCTGTCGTGGTCGGCGACGATGGTCGACGGGGCCGGACTGGACCCGGCGCGCGGGCGGAGGGCGCGGGCGGTGTTCGACGCGATGGCGGCCGAGATGATGGCCGGGCAGTACCTCGACGTGCTCGACCAGGCCCGCGGCCGGCATTCGGTCGAGTCGGCGCTGCGGGTGGCCCGGTTCAAGTCGGCCAAGTACACGGTGGAACGGCCCGTGCAGTTCGGCGCCGCGGCCGGTGGGGCGAGCACGGCGGTGCTCGACGCGCTTGCGGGATACGGCGTGCCGGTCGGTGAGGCGTTCCAACTGCGCGACGACGTGCTGGGAGTCTTCGGGGATCCGCAGACCACCGGAAAGCCCGCCGGGGACGACCTGCGCGAAGGCAAGCGCACCGTCCTGGTTGCCCTGGCCCACGCGGCGGCGGACCCGGCCGGCCGGGCCCTGCTTGACGCGCGGCTCGGCGACCGCGATCTCGACGACGCGGGCATCTCCGCCCTGCGCGAGCTGATCGCCGGCACCGGGGCGCTGGCCGAGGTCGAGGCCATGATCGCCGACCGCCAGGCGCGCGC
>JALZBL010000380.1 GCA_030947395.1 Actinomycetota bacterium
GACCCACGCCTCGAACGTGCTGCGCAAGCTGCAGCTGTCCAGCCGCCACCAGCTGACCCGCTGGGCCGCTGACCGGCGGATCGTGTGAGCGCTACGTCCGGGCCGGATTCGCGTGGCTCGGCGGCGATGGGCGATTGGGAGTGCTGGTGCGGCACGCGCCGGCGGAGCGAACGACGATCAGCGCGAGCCGCGGCACACCCGCAGCACCGCCTCGGCCAGGTTCGGCCCGTCGTGGCCGAGGGCGGCTCGGTAGTGCTCGAAGATGACCCGCTCCCGGCCGAGTTCGACCCGGGTGCCGCCGGCGTTCATCCGGGCGGCCTGGATTCGCACCGACAGCTCGGCCCGTTCGGCCACCAGCCGGCCGATCGCGGCGTCGATGGCGTCGATGTCACCGCGCAGCCGGTCGATCACCGACGGCACCGACGGCACCGACGTGCCCTGGGCGGGCGAGGCAGCCGCGTCGGCCAGCGGAGTGGCGTCGTCTTGGGTCATGGTGGGCACGTCGTCCTCTTTCGGATGGGCCCCGGTTGAGCCTGGCGGCCAGCGCACGCAAAACGCCCCGGCCGTCACGGTCCGGGGCGTTGGTTGGGTCTGGGGTCAGACGGCAACGACGGGGACCGCGCTGCGGTACCCGTAGAAAAATCGGCCGGCTGGCAGATGCACGTGGTGATGGTGGCACGCTCGCGCGGCCGCCAGCAAGTTCCTGGGACGTGCGTCTCGTCAGGTGGGAAGGCGATTCGCTTCCGAGCGGGCGTCGGAGGGGCTGCGGCGGCCCGCCGGAACGTCGGTCCCGCGCCGTAGGCTGAATCAGCCATGAGTCCCGATGCCACCGAATCGCTGGACGTGCCCCGGGGGCGAGGGATCCGCCTGGCGGTCGACCCGGCCACGTTGCTCGGCGATCTCAATCCGCAACAGCGCGCGGCGGTCGTTCATCGCGGGTCGCCACTGCTGATCGTCGCCGGGGCCGGCTCGGGCAAGACACGGGTGCTCACGCACCGGATCGGCTACCTCATCGCCGAGCGGGACGTGCGTCCGGGCGAGATCCTGGCCATCACCTTCACCAACAAGGCGGCCGGCGAGATGCGCGAACGCGTGGCGGCGCTGGTCGGACCGCCGGCCCGGGCGATGTGGGTTTCGACGTTCCACTCGATGTGCGTGCGCATCCTGCGGGCCGAGGCCAAGACGCTGGGACTCAAGTCGTCGTTCTCGATCTACGACGCCGACGACTCGCGCCGGCTGATGACTCTGGTCGGGCGTGACCTCGACCTCGACCCGAAGCGCTACCCTGCCCGGGCGCTGACGGCGCGGATCAGCAACCTCAAGAACGAACTGGTCACCCCGCCGGCCTGGAGCGAGCAGGCGGTGTCCGCGCCGGACAAGGTGCTGGCCGAGGCCTTCACGCTGTACCAGCGCCGCCTGACCGAGGCGCACGCACTGGACTTCGACGACCTGATCAGCCGCACTGTCACTCTGCTCCAGCAGCACCCCGGGGTCGTCGAGCACTACCGGCGCCGATTCCGGCACGTCCTGGTCGATGAGTACCAGGACACCAACCACGCCCAGTACGTGCTGGTCCGCGAGCTGACCGGCGCGGTCGAGGGCAGTGATGTGCCGCCGGCCGAGCTGTGCGTCGTCGGTGATGCCGATCAGTCGATCTACGCCTTCCGCGGCGCAACGATCCGCAACATCCTCGAGTTCGAGCGCGACTACCCCGACGCCCGCACGATCCTGCTCGAGCAGAACTACCGCTCCACGCAGACGATCCTCACCGCGGCCAACTCGGTCATCGCCCGCAATCGTGCGCGGAAGCCCAAGAACCTGTGGTCGCAAGCCGGGGCGGGCGCCAAGATCTCCGGTTACGTCGCCGAGAACGAGCACGACGAGGCGGCCTGGGTGGCGCAGCGCATCGAGGAGCTCTCCGAGGCCGGGCACGCCAGCCCGTCCGGCGTCGCGGTGTTCTACCGGACCAACGCCCAATCGCGCGTGTTCGAGGAAGTGTTCATCCGGGTCGGACTGCCGTACAAAGTGGTCGGCGGCGTGCGCTTCTACGAGCGGCGCGAGGTCCGCGACATGCTGGCCTATCTGCGACTGGTGGCCAACCCGGCTGACCTGGTCAGCCTGCGCCGCATCCTGAACACACCGCGGCGCGGCATCGGGGAGCGGGCCGAGGCGGTCGTGCAGGCCTTCGCCGAACGCGAGCGGCTCTCCTTCGCCGACGCCCTGGAAGTGGCCGACCAGGCCTCGGGCATCAACCCGCGCTCGGTGTCGGCGATCCGCGCCTTCACCGAGATGATCTCCGATCTGCGCGCGGTCGCCGCCGGACCCGACGCCACCCCGAGTGCGGTCATCGAGGCGATCCTCGACCGCAGCGGTTACCTGGCCGAGCTCGAGGCGTCGCGGGACCCGCAGGACGAGGGCCGGGTCGAGAACGTGCGTGAGCTGGTCTCGGTGGCCC
>JALZBL010000089.1 GCA_030947395.1 Actinomycetota bacterium
GGGGTGGGCGGTGAAGCCGCTGCGGGCGCTGCCGGCCGGGCCGCGGGTGAGGGCGGGGCGCTGGATGCTCCGGCGGCGCCGGCGCGGCCGTAGTCCTCGAAGAAGTCGTGCCAAGCCGCGTCGACGCTGTCCGGATCGGCCAGGTAGCGGTCGTACAGGTCCTCGACGAGCCACTGGTTGGCACCGAAGTCAGGTGAGGTGGATTCGACCGTTGTCGTGTCTTCAGTGCTAGCCACGGGTGTCCGGCCGCCCTCGATGTCTCGTCGGTGATCTCGACTCTGCATTCGGGCGGGTGGTCGGTCGCGCACGACTCGCCGGGCCCGTTACCGGCCAACAATACGCCCGGGGGCCTGCCCCGTGCCGGTGGTCGAGCCCGGGACCGCCGCCTTCGGGACCGCTCAGCAAGAGCCTGGACCGCAGGGCCGGATCATCCGGCTGCGCCGGTCGAGGTTGCCGGTCCAGCGGTGAACGCGGCGGCACACCGCGCAAATCCGGCGCCGGTGAGGGCGGCGGTGTCGACCCCGCTGGTGCCGGCCGCCGCGGCCGAGGCGAACACCGTCGCGTCGGTGGGCGCGTGAACGGCGACCGCCCGGCGCAGTACGGTCATCGCGTCGCGGCCAGCGCGCAATGACGCCCGGGCGGGGTCGATCCAGATGCGTCGCAGCCGGCGACCGCGGTCTCCGCCGGGAAAGGCGGTGTCGCCGGCGATCTCGGCGACGAGGCGCTCGAGGATGGCGTACCGGTCGATCACGTAGGCCACCGCGTCGACCTCCGTCGTCCGGCGGTCCAGGGTGGAGATGGAGCGGCTGGCCTTCGCGCAGGCGTCCTCGGCCCGTCCGGCGAAAGTGCGCGCCTGACCCAGGGTGCAGCCGTTCAGTGCGGCCACAACGATGGCCCCCACGATGGCCACCACGATGGCTCCCAGCGCGCACCGGAGCGTGGCTCGGCGCCGCACGGTTCAGGTGATGTCGCGATTGAGGGTGTACCCGGCGCCGATGATCGCCGGGATGAATGCCCAGACCAGCATGACGACGACCCCGCCGGCTACCGACAGCGTGCTGATGCCGTCGCCGAGATCCTCGTGGGGGTAGAGCAGGCTGGCCGAGGCACCGTTGGGCACGAACGGGTAGATCTTGCGCACGCCGGGAATGATCAACAAGATCGTTTGCACCAGGACCAACGTGAGCACGCCCAGCGTCACGGCGGTGATCTGGTTACGGACGAGCGCACCGAAGCCGAGGCCGAAGAGCGCGAAGAGCACGTAGATGACGAAGACGGCCAGCAGGCCGGTCCACACCCGGTTGGGCCCGAACGAGGTGTCGATGCCGCGGGAGTTCAGCCACGGCAGGGCCATGGCCAAGGTCAAGACCGTGCAGGCGAGGGAGTAGGCGATGCCGACGAGGCCGCAGGTGATCATCTTCGCGCCCACCACCACCCAGCGGGACGGCCGCGCCAGCAGGGTGGGGGTGATCGTCTGGTGGCGGGTCTCGGTGGTGATGACCAGGACGCCGAGCACGAAGGCACTGGTGTAGGCGCCGATGACCGGGTTGTAGGGCGCGGTGAAGACGTCGCGGACGTGGGCTTGCAGGTCGGCATCGGTCTGGCTACCGATCTGCGCCCAGACCAGCAGGCCGGTCAGGGCGAGCGAGGCCAGGAGCAGCCAGAACCAGACCTGCGTGGTCAGCAGCTTGCGGAATTCCGAACGCACCTGGTTGATCACAAGTGGCCTTCCGACCGGGAGGGGGACTGAACCGGCGCCATCCCGGGTGACGGGGAGCTGGGTCCGGCTGGCGCCCCCGCAGAGGGCGCCGCGTATTGACCCTGGGTAAGGGAGAAGAACAACTGCTCGAGGTCGAACTTCTCGACGCTGAGTTCGTGCAGTTCGACTCCGGCGACGAAGGCGATGTGGCCGACGTGCGCCGGGTCGACGGCGCGCAGGCGCAGGGTGGTCGTGTCCGGGCGCGTGCCGGACAGACCGGCCGCGCTGAGGGCGGCGGCGAGGGCCTCGGCTTGCGGGGTGCGGACGACCGTGGTGTCCGTTCCGGCGGTCAGCTCGGCGATCGAGCCGGACCGGACCAGGCGCCCCTGGCTGAGGATCACCACCCGGTCGGCGACCTCCTGCACCTCTCCGAGCTGGTGGCTCGACACGAGAATCGTGCGGCCCTCATTGGCCAGCGCCTTGAAGAACCCGCGCAGCCAGCGGATGCCCTCGGGGTCCAGGCCGTTGGCCGGTTCGTCGAGGATCAGCACCCGGGGGTCGCCCAGCAGCGTGCTGGCCAGACCGAGGCGCTGGCGCATACCCATCGAGAAGCCCTTGACCTTGCGCTTGGCCGCCGGCGTCAGCCCGACCAGGTCGAGCACCTCGTCGGCCCGGCGGTCGGGCAGTCCGGCCGCGGCGCAGTACACGCGCAGATGGTTGCGCGCGGTCCGGGCCGGATGGAAGCTCGAGGCCTCCAAGGCCGCACCCACCTCGCGGGTGGGGTTCGGAATCGCGCCGTACGGCCGGCCGCCGATCGTCGCGACGCCACCGCTGGGGTGGACCAGGCCGAGGAGCATCCGCAGCGTCGTCGTCTTGCCGGCGCCGTTGGGGCCGAGGAAGCCGGTGATGGAGCCCGGTTCGACCGTGAAGGTCAGGTTGCGGACCGCCGCCACCGAGCCGAAGTTCTTGCTCAGATCGTGAACGACGACCCGCCCGGGCACGTCGGAATTGCGGTCGTTCGGCCCGGAGGAGTGATTCCCGTGCGCCGACGTCTGGTACAGCCGGCCGGACGGCTCATACGGCTGGCCGGCCGGTCCCGGTACTGACTGGTCCCACGGTGTCGGCGCGGACATGGCCGTCATGCAATCACACCGGCGCGGCCGACCGGTGCACGCGAGGCCGAGCCTGGCCGCCCGCTCTCCCCGGCGGCGCACCGGTCGATACTGCGGTCGATACTGCGCAGGTGGAGATCCCGGGTATCGCGACCACTCCGCCACCGCTCACCGGAGCGACCCTGTTCGGCCAGAGGTGGCAACAGCTGGCGCTCCTGCACTGGCCGGTCGAGCCAGCCGCGGTCGCCCGGTACTTCCCGGCGGGCACGCGACCGGACCAGGCGGGTGGACTGACCTACGTCGGATTGGTGCCGTTCCGGATGCGCGGGGCGGGACCGGGACGTCTACCGGTGCCCTACTTCGGCACGTTCATCGAGTGGAACGTGCGGCTCTACTCGGTCGACGACGCGGGCCGCCACGGCCTGCTCTTCCGCTCTCTGGAGACGCAACGGCTGCTGATCGCCGCGCTCACCCGGGCCGGACTTGGCCTGCCGTACACCTGGGCCGCGATGTCCCTGTGGCACGAGGCGGACGAGATCCGTTACCGGACCGGACGTCGCTGGCCGCGCGCCAAGGAACCGATCACCAGCCGGCTGCGGCTGCGGGTCGGGGCGCCCACCGAACCCACCCCGCTGGAGGTCTGGCTCACCGCGCGGTGGGGCCTGCACACCTCGGTCGCCGGGCGCACGGTGTGGATCCCCAACGAACACGGGCCCTGGCCGCTTCACGAGGCCCAGGTGCTCGACCTCGACGACGGGCTGGTCGCCGCGGCCGGCGTCGTCGCCACCGGTGAGATGCTGCGGCCGCTGTACTCGCCCGGCGTGCGGGTCCGCTTCGGTACTCCGGTGCGGCTGCGCGCCTGACCGAACGGCTGGTCACCCGCGCGAGCAAGGACTCTCGCGCGGGTCAGTTCGATCGGCAGACCCGGTACCACGTAGGCGCCGCTCGTCGCAGCAGTGCCGGCATGCCGTCGGTACGAGCTCGTTCGGTTTCCGCCACGCGCCAACCCGGAAGCGCACGCTCGATGGCCGCCGCGTCCGCGCCCCGGGGCAGTGGTCGCGGCCGGGCGCCCGGCGTGAACGCGAGCATGAGCAACGTCGCATCCGGCTCGGCCACGGATTCCAGCGATGGACCCATGGCGGCCTGTTGGTCCCGCGTCAAACCGTGGAAGCAACCAACATCGAGGAAGAACTGGTAGCCCGTGCCGACAGCCCTCGGATCCAGCCGAGTGACGTCACCCTGGATGAAGGTGACGCTGGCGCCGTGCTCCTGGGCTCGGTTTCGCGCTCTGACAAGTGCTTTGCCGATCTGGTCGACCCCGGCGACCCGCCAGCCTCGTTCGGCGAGAGCGACGGAGTGGGCTCCGGATCCGCAGCCGAGGTCGAGCACTCGCCCCGGGCCGCCGCGCCCGGCTTCCTCCTTCGCGATCAACCGGCTCAGCTGGTCGGCCCCGCTGTCGCCGGCGCGTTCCCACGGGGTTGCCCCTATCGCGTACGCGATGGCGTAACCGAGTCCCATTTTGCGTCCTCCCATATTCATTCGGGTAAGGGTCGAATCAATATGGGTAGACTGCTCGGCGTGCCGGCGCCTGTCAAGCGGAGGACCTACGACGCCTCCGGTCGGCGTGCGGCCGCCCGGGCGCGTCGGCGGCGCATCCTCGAGGCGGCGCGGGAATTGTTCGTGGCCGAGGGATACCCGACGGTGACGGTGGCGGCGATCGCGGCAAGCGCTCAGGTTTCCGACGACCTCGTTTTTCGTCTGTTCGGCAGCAAGCGCGGCGTCCTGAAGGAGGTCATGGATGTCACGATCGGCGGAGATGACGAGGACATTCCCCTGCTCCAACGCGAGGGTCCGCAGGCGGTGCGCGCCGCTACGGACCAATACGAGCAGGTAAGGCTGTTCGCGGCCGGGATGACCGCCCAACTCGATCGGGTGCAGGCAATGAACGACCTCATGCGCAGCGCGGCCGCGGTGGAACCGGAGATCGCTGCGCTGCGCCAGGACCTGCACCAGCGTCAGCGGCGCCTGGCGATGAATTCGGTCGCGTCGTGGATCGCCGCCAATGGCCCCCTGCGTGACCGCATGAGCGCGCCGGACGCCGGAGCGATCATCTGGACCCTCGCCAGCCCGGAGGTGCACCGTGCCCTCACCGTGGACTGCGGGTGGTCGAGCGAACGGTTCGGGGACTGGCTCCGGCACATGCTCACCGCAGGAGTCCTGCCCTGACGGCCGGGGTTGACGGCGCTGGGCCGTGCCGTCGATGCGCCGGCCGTCGAGAGGCAGGTGCCGTATCAGACGCCCGAGATCGAATCCCAGCTGCCGGTGAGCGCCACACGGACCGGCAAGGGTTTGCACCGGCTATGGCGCTGAACGACAGAGTCAGATCGACCGATATGACGAGGGCCGCCGACGCTGCAGACCGGCCCGGTTACGGCGCAGGCTCACCTGACAAGCGACCTTGAGGAAGGCTGTAGGCAGTGGGTGTCCGCAGCCGCCGGATCCCTTGTCGTGGGTGTCGCCCGGGTCTAACGTGCGAGCCGCGACACCCGATGCCGACGCGCATCGGTCCGAACCGGGGAGGCGTCATGCTCACTAGTGGCACGGTTACCGCCAACATTCCAGCCAGTGACCTCAGGAGGGCGCGCGACTTTTACGCCGACAAGTTGGGCCTTACGCCATCCTCGGAGATGGAGGGCGTCATGCTGATCTACAAGACCGCCGGTGGGTCAACGTTCAGCGTCTATCAGACCGAGTACGCCGGGCAGGCCAAGCACACCATCGCTCAATGGCACGTAGACGACGTCGACGAGGAGGTGCGCGACCTCAAGGCGAAGGGCGTCAACTTCGAGCGGTACGACCTGCCGGGAGTCGAATGGAACGACGATGTCGCGTCCATCGAAGGCATGGGAAAGGCCGCCTGGTTCAAGGACAGCGAAGAAAACACGCTGTGTCTCGACACCGGGTTACCTGAGGTCTAATTCCTCGGAACCGCACGAGGCAAGAACCGTCTGCTATGCGCGGGCGCCCAGGCTGCGGGTCCATGCACAGATCAAACGGATAGCACGTCAGCCGGTTCGGGTTCGGCTCGCTCCCTGCCGGTGCGGTACGTACGTGGGCTTACCTGGAGGCAGGTCGAGCGTGCTGTTGGCCTCGGCGACAAGCGTGTCGATCCGTCCGGCGTACCGTCCGTATTTCTCGAATATCGCGGCCGAGTTGCGCACGGAGTTGCGGTATCTGATGTCGTTCGAGAAGAGCACGCTTCCTCCGTCGGCCGGATAGTGCCCGGCCGGGCCCTTGAACGGGACGAAGGAGTAGCCGACCTGGTAGTCGTTCATCCACGCCCTCAGGGATAACTCGTTGTCGAAGCCGATACCTGGCTCACCCACGTCCGAGAACGAGTAGTCCCAACCGCGGAGGGCCTCGTAGCTCTCTCTGCGGAGGAAGTAGGGCCCGATGTTGACGTGATGTACGAAGCGGAATTCGTCTCCGCCCCAGATGCGCTTGGCATTTGCGGGATCGGGATCGAAGCTCTCGAAACCCATGAAACCGCCGAGAATTGCCAGCCGCGGATGATTGGCGAACCGTTCCAGCGCGGATTCGAGCCAGTCGGTCGAACGCGGTATTACGTCGTCGTCCTGGACGAGACAGACGATGTCCGATCGGGCAAACCTGATCGCCCGATCGAGGATCCTGATCTCGTGCAGGTCATTGGAGTGGATGAGGAAGTCGTTCGGGCGCGTCAGATGGGCCATCCACTTCTCGTGCGAGCCGTCCAGCGATCCGTCCTCACAGACAATCAGCTCGTGGTCATGGCCTAGGCCGCGCAGCCCGTCGACGAGCTGGTCCAGATTGGACACGCGATTGAACGACTGAACGATAAGGGCAAGCCGAGGCCGATCCTGGTACGCCCTCGGCCCGGACCTCCGTTGGCTCTTCGCCGCCTTGACGCGTTCGATCGTTTCCGGATCCAGAGCGATCACGATTCCCGGACCCGAGTCCGGTGACCGTGCCGCGTCGAGCCATCGGCCTCCGCCCGTGCCGGAGGTCTGCGGTGCGTATTGACGTGCGGCAAATCCGGAGCGTTCAACAGAACGGTCCGCGGCAAACTTGACCCGTTGTGCACGAGCTGGCGGCACCGACTCAGCAGAAGAT
>JALZBL010000381.1 GCA_030947395.1 Actinomycetota bacterium
CCCGCCAGCTACCAAGTCGCCGGCGGCCAACTCGCCGGCCGACGGCAACGCCGGGCGCTGAGCCGGGGAGAGGTCGATGCCGTCCCCAACGCGGGCCTCGAGTCAGGACACCCGGACGTTCAGCGTCGCGGAGATCGCGTCGAACTCGGAGAACCGCGCGGTGACGGTGAAGACCCAATTCCCCGGTGAGGGCAGCAGCACGTTGTCGGCCCGGTACGTGCCGTCCGGCTGACGCCGCACCCGGACGGGCAGCGGCCCGAACCGGCGTTCGGGCAGCGCCGCGCCGATCGTCAGCTCCTGGACCGGCGCGCCGGTGAGGATCGCGGTCACCGCCACCGGTCCGCTGCGGGCGGGGTCGACGGTGAGCCGGATCGAACGTCCCGCGCCAAGGTCGGCCCGCCCTGAGCGCGGTCCCACGTGACGAGCCGTCGTCGCGGCCGCGGCCCGACCCGGCGGTTCGGCGACCAGGACGCCGGTGAGGCCCAGCACCCCCAGCGCGAGCACGACTTCCATCGCCACGACCCGCCGCATCCGCCCGGCGACCGCCCCGACGTCATTGCCGAGCGTCGGGCCGAGCCGGCGCTGGACGGCGCGCCGCGACAGGTTGCCCAACAGGATCAGCCCAGCGAAAAGCGCGACCTTGGCCAGCACGAGATACCCGTAGGTGGTTGATGTGAGCGCGTCGATGGTCCCGGACTCACGCCAGGCCTGGTACGTGCCGGTGACCGCCAGCACCGCCACGCTGACGAATGCCACCCGGGAGAAGACGGGCAGCACCTCGCGCAGTTCGTCCGGGCGACCGAGGGGGAGCAGCACGAGGACCAGCACCGCCAGCCCGCCGACCCACGCCGCCATGGCCGCCAGATGGGCCAGGTCACTGGTCACGGCGAGCGCGACCGGACTCGATGCCCGGGCGTGGCCACTGGCCGGATAGGTCAGCAGTATCGCAAGACCGACCAACGCGGTCAGGGCGGCCATCGTGGCGCCGTCGATCACGGCCGTACGGGCCAGTCCGACGACGAGCATCCAGCCGAGCAGTCCGAGCAGGATCAGGCGCAGCGCGTGCAGCTGGCCGAAATCCGACTGCAGGGTCACCCGGAGGAGGTCGGCATTGAACGTCGCCGTGAGCCGCCGCGCCGAAGTGTACGGGCCCTGCAGCAGGAGCTCGCTCGCCGTGGCCAGCGTGGTCAGCCCCCAGCCGGTCCCGATCAGCAGGCGGGTGCGTCGCAGCCACCCGCCGTCGCGCCACACGGTCAGCACCAGCCACGCTCCGCCGAGCAGGCCGACCCCGGCGAAGCCGACCCACCGGGTCGCGTCCAGCACCGTAGCGACGGCGCCGCCGGTCGTGGTGACGGAGGGTGCAGCGACGTTGCGTAGCTCTCCTCGGCCGACGACGAAGCGCACGGAACCCTGCACCGGATGGGAGTCGGCTGACACGACGAGCCAACTGACCAGATACGTGTCGTCGCCCAGGCCGGCCGGCAGACGCACGGCGACGACGGCACCCCAACCGCCGGGGTGACTTGCACCGCCGAGGTCCACCTGCCGGCCGGTGCTGTTGATGACCTTGAGGTAGCCGACGCCCAGACCCACCGATTCGTCGAACGTGACGCTCACCTGGCTGGGCGCCCGGGTCAACCGCGCGCCGTCGGCGGGGTCCGAACTCGACAGGGTGGCGTGCGCGGAGGCGGGCGGTGCGCCCAGGACCGCGAGCAGGGTGCCGATCCCCAGGCCGACGAGGACGGCGGCCCAGCGGCGCAACGTCATGCCGGTGGGCGACGCCGGTTCGTCATCGCCAGGACGAGCGCGGCCAGGCCGAGCACGAGGCCGACGCCGGCCAGGGCGGTGGCCACGGTGACCGAACTCTTGCTCGGCGGGTCGTCGGTTGGGCTGACCGCGAGCCCGGCAGCGGCCGGCGCCGCCTGGGCCACGGAATTGCTGTCGCCGGCGGGGGGGAGCGTCAGCGTGGGCGCCGGGTGTGCGGGTTCGGTGGTGTTGCCCGCGGCGGCCTGTTCGATCCAGGCGACCTGGCTGCCATCGCTGTAGCGCTGGATCGCCTTGAACACCATGGTGGGCGCCTTGGGTAGGGGGCCGACGCTGATCAGGAACTGGTCGAACTGGCCCGGTTTGATTCCTCCGGCACTGCTGGTGGCGGTCCACTCGATCTCGCTGACCGCCTCGCCGATCTCCCGTCGTCGGTCTTGATCGGGGTGTCGAGCTTGCGTTTGGTCACCTTCATCGCCCACCCGGGCTTGGGCTGAACGGACGCCGACGCCAATGGCTGGTCCGGCGGGAGTTGCACCTTGAGGCCGGTCGTGGAGGCCGTGTCGGACTCCGTGGGTACCCGGAAGGTCAGTACCGCATACCCGCCCTGGGTGGCCCCGGGCGCAACCACCGTCACGTGGGCCGATGCCATGGTCGCACCGGCGATCAGCAGGGCGC
>JALZBL010000382.1 GCA_030947395.1 Actinomycetota bacterium
TGACAACTCTGCGGCAATGGCAGACTCACCTGGTGTCGATCGAGCGGGACGCCGTCCTCAACGAGGTCGGACTCCGGCTGCGCGCCCGACGGAAGCGGCGCCGCCTCACTCTGGATCAAGTCGCCGACATCACGGGGGCCTCAGTCAGCACCCTGTCCCGACTCGAGTCCGGCCGGCGGCGCCCCACGCTCGAGTTGCTGCTCCCGCTCGCCGCGGCCTACCGGGTTCCGCTGGACGAGTTGGTCGGCGCCCCGGCCACCGGGGATCCTCGCATCCACCCCAAGCCCGTTACCCGCAACGGAGCTACCTGGGTCCCACTGCACCGCAACCCCGGCGGCGTCAATGCGTTCAAGCAGATCCTGCCGGTTGACCGTGACCCCGCCCGCAAACTCGACCAGAGCAAGCACGAAGGTCACGAATGGCTCTACGTCCTCGCGGGGAAGCTACGGCTGGCCCTCGGTAAGGAAGATTTCACCCTCACCGCCGGAGAGGCAGCCGAGTTCGACACCCAGACCCCTCACGCAATCGTCAACGCCGGGCGAAAGCCGGCCGAACTGCTGATCATTTTCGGCCAACAGGGTCAGCGGGTCCACCTGCGCGGCCCTTCATCGAAACCAACCAGCCGATGAGCGGACCGCCGTGCGGCGGGCCGTCACCTGAACCTCGACGGCTGCGCCAGTCTCGTAGCAAGACGGCGCGGGATCGAGCCGCTGGAGCACCGCTTCGGATGGTCGTGCGCCATCAGTGCGTGGCGGCTCGCCGGGCGCGGTACGCGGCAACGTTCGCCCGGTTGCCGCAGCCCTTGTCACAGAATCGTCGCGAACGGTTCTTGGACAGGTCGACCAGAACGTCCGCGCAATCGTCGGCCGCGCACACCCTCAGACGATCGAGTTCACCGGTGCGGATCACGTCGACGAAGGCCATCGCCGCCTCCACCGCCATGCGGTCGGCGAGCCGAGCGCCGGGTGCGGTCGCATGAAGGTGGTACTCCCACCCGTCGTGCTTGGCGAGTTGGGGCAGAGCCTTGCCCTCCCGCAGGAGGTGGTTGACGACCTCGACCGCGCCGTCCTCGTCCTGTTGCCAGATTCGACGCAGTCTCGGACGCAGCGCGTGCACCTGCTCCAGCTCGGCTCGGCCGCGCCGGCGCGAGCCCGTCCACCCCCACTCGGTGACGAACCGTTCGAGCCCGTCGAGGTCGTCGATACTGCCGTCGTCCTCGGTGTTCACCAGGGCAGCGGCCGCGGCGAGCGCCACCTCGGTGTCATGAGCAAAAAGCAACTTGACTCCTTTCACTCATTCCGGCTAGCGTCACCAGCATAGGGCGTTTTGCTACTTACCGGTTGACTGCTTCCCGGCTTGCTACTCACCGGCTTGCTACTCACCAGCTTGCTACTCAACAGGGGATGGCTTCGATGCGCACGAGCGGAGTGGGGTTGGGGCTCGCGGCGCTCTCGGCGGCGACGTTCGGCACGTCGGGATCGTTCGCGGCCGCGCTGATGGCCTCAGGGTGGTCGCCGGGTGGCGCGGTTACGGTGCGCATCGGCCTGGCGGCGTTGATACTGACCATCCCGGCGCTACTCGCCCTGCGTGGGCGGTGGGCGCTCCTGCGGCGGAGTTGGCCGGCGGTGCTCGCGTACGGGCTGATTGCCGTCGCCGGTTGCCAGCTCTTCTTCTTCAACGCGGTCGAACATCTCTCGGTCGGCGTGGCCCTGCTGCTCGAGTACTCCGGCACTCTGCTGGTGGTCGGCTGGCTGTGGTTGCGGCACGGGCAGCGGCCGCGGCGGTTGACGTTGATCGGCGCGGCGCTGGCGATCGGCGGACTCGTCCTGGTGCTCGACCTGACCGGAACCCAGCGCGTCGACCTGACCGGGGTCCTGTGGGGACTGGGCGCAGCGACCGGACTGGCCGTCTTCTTCGTGCTGTCGGCCGGCAGCGAAGACCAGCTGCCACCGGTGGTGATGGCTTGGGCCGGCCTGGCCGTCGGGGCGCTCACCCTGATGATCCTCGGGTTGCTCGGGGTGGTCCCGTTCCACGTGGCGATGTCGCAGGTGAACTTCGCCGGTCACCACACCAGCTGGATCGTGCCCGTCGTCGGCCTCTCGCTGGTCGCCGCGGCGATCGCGTACACGGCGGGCATCGGCGCCGCTCGACGACTCGGCGCCCGGGTGGCCTCGTTCGTCGGGCTGGCCGAGGTTCTGTTCGCGATCCTGTTCGCCTGGGTGCTGCTGGACCAGCGCCCCTCCGTGCTCCAGGCGGTCGGCGCGGTGGTCGTGCTGGCCGGTATCGCCCTGGTGCGCGCCGATGAGACGGAGCCGACCGGGCCGGTCACCGGGACGCCCGATCCGGTTCCGGTCTCCGCCCGGCGCTAGTTGTCCCACCGTCCCAGCTGCCGCGACCGGTGCCGGAACGCTGGCCCGGTCCGTTGCCAAACCGGCCCGCG
>JALZBL010000383.1 GCA_030947395.1 Actinomycetota bacterium
GGCTCGCCTCAAGCACACGTTCGGCGCGATCCAGGCGCAGAAGGGGCCGTTCTACTCGGGGCCGCTCGCCCCCACCTGGGAGTCGTCTCTGCACGGCGTCAACGGGCCGGGCACCCTCGTCATGGTGCCGTTCAACCCGTGGGCGGGTAAGTCGCACCAGTCGATGATCGACATTGCCCGCGGTGTGTACGACGGCAAGTGGAAGACCTACATCCAGTCCTGCCCGCGTGACCGGCGCATCCTCATGGTGCTGTGCCAGGAGCCTGACAACGACTTCACCGACGGCGGCATGGGCGGCACAGCCTTTACGAAGGCTGAGTACGTCAACGCGAACAACCACCTGGCCGACGTGCTCCACGCCGAGATCACGGCCGGCCGAGTCGGCTCCAACGTGGAGATGTGGTCGTGCTTCCAATACACCTCGATTCGTGAGGGGCATTGGACCGACGACCGGCATCCGACCCACTGCGACGGCATCAGTTGGGACACCTACTGGAATGCGCCGCCCGGGCAGAAGGTCAACGCGGCTGGGGCGCTCGGGAAGGCCGCGACCGGGCCCGTCGCCATCACCGGGTCGCAGTACGAGGACTCGGGGCAGGTCAACGCGAAAGCCTACGTCGCGAACTGCAAGGCGATAGCAACGCGGATCAAAGACCAGAACGGCGTCTCCTACGCCAACCGGCGCTGGGGCTGGGGGGAGATCGGAATCCCCTACCGGCGTGACGACACGAACGGCACCATCCGTGCCGCGACCTGCAAGAACATGGCCGTCGAGCTCATCGCCGGTGGTGCCCTGTTCGGCTGCCTGTGGAATGTGGTCGTCGGGCAGTACGACCACCGCTGGATGGACATGACCACCACCCCGAAGCCGGCCGTCACCTACCCGGGTCTGCGGCAGACCGTCATCCCCGCCGCCGGCGCGGTCGAGCCTGCCGTGACCACGTTGAAGGCGTACTTCACCGCATGACGCTGCCCCGCCGTCTCCCACCGGACGGCGCGGAGCGCCTGGCCGTGGTCGTGCAACGGTTCCTGCCGGGTGCGATGGCCGGGCAGACCCGCCACGCCCAGCCGGTCAACTCCAACAGGGTGAAGGGCGCCGCACCGCTGGCCCCGCCGGCGTCGTCGGGCGGCGGCTTCATTGGTGCGTCATCGTGGGAGGGCTACGCCTCCCCCGACGTGCCGGGCAGTGGTGGCGGCTCAAACTTCGGCTGGCAGACCCGCGGCACCGATCAGGGAGACGTGTCAAGTATCAGCATTGTCGGCGGCGCGCTCCATCTTGCGGAGGGCTCCTATCGTCTTGAGGGCGTCACGAACGCCTACTCCGATGTTGCCACCAGAATCTACGCATCCCCGGCCGTCAGCAGGGTTCCCGGTACGCCCGCCTTCTGGGACGTGCCGTCGGTGCCCACCTGGATCGGCGTCGGATTCTGGGCGAACTTTTCCCAGAAGTGGGTCGCGCCGGCCGCCGGTCTGACCCTGATCATGCGGTACTACTCCAACCCGGCCACTGCCGGCACCACGCATGTGGACGGGTCGATCGTCGTGGCTAGAGAAGCATGACCGACCAGACGTTTACCCAGCTCGGCGTGTCCGGGGTGATCGTCGTCCTGCTCGTCATCGGCATGCGGGCGCTGTGGCTGGACAACCAGAAGCTGCGGGAGCAGGCCCACGACGATCAGGCGGCGATGCTGCCCGCGTTGACCGCGTCGTCGTCGGCGCTCTTGGCCGCTTCGACGGCAATCGAGCGGGTCACCCGAATGTTGGAACGCCGCGCTCCGAAAGGGGACGAGCCGTGGTGAGTGTGTTCCGCCGCCGCCGCGACCCGCCGGCCAAGACGCCGGTCCAGCATGCGGCCGAAGAGACGACCCGACTAGCGCGGGAGTTGCAGGCCGCCGTGGTCCGGCTCAACCGAATGCGCCCGGAGGGGGAAGCCAATGAGCAACGACATAAACCAGCCTGACCCTGCACCAGCCATAGCTGTATCACCGGAGGATCAGAGCCCGGACCGCACCCAGTCCGACGCTGACAATGCTGCCGCTGTTGCCACCGGGGACGCGGCCGCCGCAGACCGGACGGCGAACCGGGCGCAGGCCGATGCGGACCAGATGATCACTGTGGGAATGCTGGCCGACCTGACAAGCTCGTCCGACGAGCTGATCCAGTCGAACCTGCAACTAGCCGCCGCCACGGTGACCGCCACCGAACGGGAAGCGACCGCCCGTAAGCGGTTCCGCCTGTCCATGATCGCCCTCGTGTTGCTCACCCTCCTCGCCCTGACCGGCATCTTCTCGGCGCTCGTCTCCGCCGCGCATTCCCGCAACCAGTTGGCCGACTGCATCCAGCCGACGGGTCGGTGCTTCCGGGAGGGGCAGGCGCGCACCGGTGCCGCCGTCGCCTCGCTCAATCAGGTGACTGTCCTCGCCGCAGTCTGCGCCCCC
>JALZBL010000090.1 GCA_030947395.1 Actinomycetota bacterium
GCGTCGACCGGCGGAGGTGAGGACGTGGTGGCCAGGGCCCGGACCGTCAATGTCCGCGATCTGCGCACGAGCAATCGCTCGCGCGCGTTGATCGAGATGTACCTGAACGGCCCAATGACCCGTCAGGACATCGGCCTCGCCGTCGGGGTGAGCCCGGCCACCGTCAGCAACCTGGTCGGCGAGCTGCTCGAGCAGGGGGTCCTGATCGAAGTCGGCGCCGAGGACTCCGACGGCGGGCGCCCCCGGGCTGTGCTCCAGGTCAACCCCGGTTACGGATACGTCGTCGGGGTGGACGTCGGCGAAACCGCCGTGCTGGCCGAACTGTTCGATCTCACGATGCGGGTACTTGCATCCCACACCGCGACGCCGACGTCGGCCGGACTCGAGCCGGAGGCGGTCGCCGCCCTGGTGCTGGAAGGGCTGGACCGGGTCATCGCCGAGTCCGGTGTGGCCGCGGACGCGATCCTCGGCGTCGGCGTCGGGGTGCCGGGTCTGGTCGAGCACGGTGCGGACGCCGTCGTGCACGCCCAGACCGTCGGGTGGGAGGCGGTGCCGTTCGGGCGAATGCTGCGTCGTGGCACGGCGTTACCGTTGCTCGTCGACAACGGGGCGAAGGCCCTGGGTCAGGCCGAGACCTGGTTCGGCGCCGCACGGACGTCGGCCAACGCGGTCATCGTCCTGCTCGGTACCGGCGTCGGAACGAGCATCATCACCGACGGCGAGCTGTACCGCGGACCGTCGAGCAGCGCCGGCGAGTGGGGTCACACCACGGTCATCTTGAACGGGCGCACCTGCCGGTGCGGGGCCTCCGGTTGCCTCGAGGCCTACGTCGGCGCGCGGGCAGTGGCGACGCGTTATGAGCAGCTGCGGGGCCGGCGTCTGGACAACGGCGAACTCGAGCGCCAGATCGCCCGGCTCGCGGCGGCGGGTCCGCAGGACCGGGCGGCCACGCAGGTCATTGAGGAGACCGCGACCTATCTGGGGGCCGGCATCGCCGACCTGATCAACCTCTTCAACCCCGAGCGGATCGTCGTCGGCGGCTGGCTGGGACGGGTTCTCGGCGACCGCCTGCTGCCCGGCATCCGCGCCGTCGCCGCCCAGCACGCGTTGCGGCTGCCGTTCAGCCAGGTGGCCATCGTGGCCGCCGAACTCGGCACCGACGCGGTCGCGCTCGGCGCGGCCACCCTGCCGATCAGTCAGTTCCTCGCCTCGGGCGCCGCCCGTCGGCCAGGGCCGGCGGACCGTCTCGGTCGAGCGGGGACGTCCGTCACCGACCGGCAACGCTCGCTGGCCGAAGTTCGGCGCCGCTGACACCCTTCCGTCGGCAGGGCTAGCGTGCCGACCATGGACCAGAAGTGGGCACGCCCGTGGTTCGCGACCACGGCGTTGTGCGTGGTGGCCGGCATCGCCCTGCAGCTCTACATCAGTGCTTCGACACCGCGGTTCTTCGGCGGCAGCCCACTGAACCGAGCCCTGAACGTGTTCGCCTACTTCACCATCCAGTCGAACCTCATCGTGGGCGGCACCTGCCTGTTGCTGGCGCTGGGCCGTGCTACGGCGTCGCCCCTGTTCGCGGTGGCGCGCCTTACCGGCGTGGTGGCGATCACGGTCACGTTCATCGTCTTCCACGTCGCCCTCAGCGGCCTGCTGGAACTCGACACGCTGGCCCAGACGGCCAACCAGCTCCAGCACACGATCGTGCCAATCATGGCGGTCGTCGGGTGGCTCGCCTGCGGGCCCCGCCGGCTCACCTCCTCGCGCGTCACGTCGCTCACGGTGGTGTTCCCCCTGGCCTACATGATCTTCACCGCGGTGCGCGGACCGCTGGCGTCGGACTGGTATCCCTACCCCTTCACCGACGTGCACCAGCTCGGGTACCTGCGGGTGAGCCTCAACGCGGCCTGGATCGCGCTGTTGTTCATCGCTCTCGCCGCGGCGGCTACGGCGCTGGACGCGAGGCTGCAGCCCGACCGGCCGGGCCCAGCGGCCGGGGCCGAGCTTGCGCCGCGGGACGCCCGCGCGGAGCCGTAGCCCTGATCAGGGCCGCAGGTCAGCGGCCGGCAGGAGGCCGTCGATGAGGTCGTCGGCGATGTCGTCGACCAGCCGGTCGTGGGAGTAGGCGTAACCGCGCAGCACGGCCAGAGCGTCGTTTCCCGCCAGGCCGAGGCGCGCGGTGAGCAGGCCGATGGCCACCCACATCTGCATTCGGTGCGCCGATTCGGGACCGTACAGCCAGGGTGGCCCCGGCCGGTGCGCCGAGAACGTGGCGGTGTCGCTGAAGTCGAGCGCCTCGACGATGGTGTCGGCCACGATAGCGGCCGGATCGAGGTCCAGGACATCCGCGGAAGTCGACTGGGTCAGGTAGAGGTCGAGCGCCCCGCTCGTGTCGTCCGACAGATGGAGGGGCAGCGAGACGATCGAGCGGTACGGCGTGTGCAGGTTCAGCTCGTCGTACATCAGCGGCCACCGTTGCTCGATCTGCGCTCCGGTCGAGCGCACCGCATCCGGGCCGGCGTGAGCGTGCAGGCAGGGCCCTTCGCCGAGGGTGAACTGCAGTCGCTCGGCGTGGCTGGCGGTGTCGTCGCTGGCGCCCAGCGGGACCCGAAAGTCACTGCTGAATGCGCTGATCCCGGCGCCGGCGACCGGCAGCACCTGGGTGCACGCCCAGGCCAACCGTGCTGGGAGCAGCGCCGCAGATGCCGTCTGCGGATCCTCGTCCCCGGTCCAGACCATCCGGAACTGTCGACCGATGCTCATCGGGGGAGAACCCGGGTGGCCGCGGCCGGCCGGAAACCAACGGGAAGGTTCGCCGTGCGCCCGCCGGACATCTGGTAGCAGCTCCCACTGATCAGTTGCGGTGCCGCAGCCGCGCCGCTCATCGGCTCGAAGAATGCAGCTCGAAGAATGCAGACTGTATCGAACTGATCGGGGTCGAGCGGGGCTAGGCTCAAAGCGCGACTTGAGACAGGCAATGTTGCCGGTCGATCGGACCGGCGCGGTGAGTGCTTCGGCCGTCGAAGGTCGACATGAGTTCAGACACCGCGACCGGCGTATCCGACGCCCTGAGCGACGGCGGTCACCTCGCCGGTGACTTCGCTGTCCTGGCCCGCGTGCTGCAGGCCGAGGACGGCCTGGACCACACCCTGCAGGCCATATGCACGCTGGCCGTCCACGTCATCGACGGGGCCGAGCACGCCGGCATCACCGTGCTGCGCGGGCGGAACTTCACCACGCCGGCGGCCAGCGACGACTTACCCGCCCTGATCGACCGGATCCAGTGCGAGACCCGGCAGGGCCCGTGCGTGGAGGCGGTGCAGCAACACGAGATGGTGTTGGCCAACGACCTCGCCCATGAGGCGCGCTGGCCGGCGTTCACCGCTCGGATCATCGCGGCGACGAACGTGCGCAGCATGCTGTCCTACCGGCTCTTCGTGCGCGGCGACGTCCTGGGCGCCCTCAACCTCTACTCCTCGCGCACCGCCGCCTTCGGTGAGGCGGCCCAACCGCTGGGGGCGATCTTCGCCGCGCACGCCGCGGTTGCGATGAAGTCGGTGCTCGAGCACGACCGGGTGACGAACCTGCAGCACGCGCTGGCCAGCAACCGCCGGATCGGAACCGCGATCGGCATTCTGATGAGCCGGCACGGCATCGTCGAAAACGACGCGTTCGCCCGGCTGCGGACGGTCAGCCAGAGCACCAACCGCAAGCTGCGCGACGTCGCCGATGAGGTCGTGGTCACCGGCGACCTGGATCCCGCACCGCTGGGTTTGATGCCTCGCTTACGGTGAGCGTCATGGGACTCGAGGCGGCCGGGACCGTCCCCTTCGCCGGGCGGACCGTGCCGCGACTGGGGTTCGGAGCGATGCGACTGCCGGGCCCCGGCGTATCAGGTCCGCCGCGGGATCGAGCGGCCGCCGTATCGCTCGTCCGCCGCGCGGTCGATCAGGGCGTGCGGGTGATCGACACCGCCTGGTACTACGGCCCGGACGTCGCCGACGAGATTCTGGCCGAGGCGCTGCGGCCCTACCGGGCGGACCTCGTGTTCGTCACCAAGCTGGGTGCCGAGCGCACCGGGGACAAGGCCTGGACGACGGCCCTGCGGCCCGAGCAGCTGCGGGCCGGCTGCGAGCGCGAGCTTCGGCTGCTCGGGGTCGATTCGGTGCCGGTCACCCATCTGCGCTGGACCGACGACCCGGCGAGCGAGGCCAGCTTCGTCGACGCACTCGGTGCCATGCGGCAACTGCGGCAGGACGGCAAGATCGAATACATCGGCCTGAGCAACGTCACGCTGGATCAGCTCGACATCGCGCTGCAGGTCACCGACATCGCCAGCGTCTCCAACTCCTACAGCGTGACCGGCCGTGACGACGATCCGATGGTCGAGCGCTGCGAACGGCTCGGCATCGCCTACCTGCCGTTCTTCCCCCTCGACATGGGCCGGGTCCGCCGCCACGACGAGCTCTCGCGGGTGGCCGAGTCCCTTCACGCGACACCGGTCCAGGTGGCGATCGCCTGGCTGCTGCGGCGCTCGCCGGTGATCCTGCCCATTCCGGGAACCTCGCGGATCGAGCACCTCGAGGAGAACCTCGCGGCGCCCGACCTGGCGCTGCCCGAGAACGCGCTGGCCTGAACGAGGTGCGCGTCGTCGCCCTGTCCGACACCCACGGGCCCCGATTCTGGAAGGTTTGCCCGCCGACGGTGGCCGAGCACCTGCGCGGCACCGACCTGATCCTTCACGCCGGCGATGTGTGCGTGCCCGGCGTCCTCGAGGAGCTGTCGGCGTTCGCGCCGGTGTGCGCCGTGCGGGGCAACAACGACGGCGCCGACGTTGCCGCTTGGGGGGCCCCAGAGGTCCTCGAGCTCACCCTCGACGGGCTGGCCGTCGCGATGATTCACGACAGCGGCCCACGGTCCGGCCGGCTGGCCCGCCTGCACCAGCGCTTCCCCGGGGCTGGCCTGGTCGTGTTCGGGCACTCTCACGTCCCGCTCGACGAGGGCGACGGCAACCTGCGCATCCTCAACCCGGGGTCGCCCACCGACAAGCGCCGCCAGCCGCACGGCACCATCGCCGTGCTCGACATCGCCGACGGCGTCCTGCGTAGTGCGTCCATGGTGGCGGTCAGCTGACCGCCACCATGGACGGCGGCGGCGGGCCGTCCTATGTTCGCCTCGGATACCGGGAATGCAGCGGCCGGGCGACGTGGCCGGCCGGCCCACTCCCGCGCGCCCGTCCGGCGGAAAGGATCGGTCATGCCCGCAGACGATGACATCCCGTCGACGGTGAAGCGTTCTCCAGCCAAGGCTCGACGGACCTGGAAGGAAACCCACGACTCGGCGGTCGAGACCTACGGCGAGGGCGAACGGGCGCACCGCACGGCCTTCGCCGCCCTGAAGCACTCGTTCGAAAAGATTGGCGACCACTGGGAGCCCAAGCCGGGCGGGGCCAAGGGGCCCTCGGATGCCCAGGCGGCCAAGACCGGGCGAGCGGCTCGCCGGGGCGCGAACACCACCGGCGCGGCCAGCGCGGGGGGCGTGGACGCCAACGCCAGCAAGGCGCACCTGCTGGAAGTAGCCCGCCGGCTCGAGGTCCGCGGACGCACCCGAATGACCAAAGCCCAGCTGGTGGAGGCGTTGCAGAAGGCCAACCAGCGCGAGACGGCCCGGGCTCGCCGCGAGAACTGACTCGCGCGGTCGGTCGACCACTCCCGGTCTGGGGGCCGTCGCCCGATCGGCTCGGTGCCGGTCGAGGCGCGGTCGCCGGCGAGCGTCTCGTCCACCATAGGGGCCGTCTACCCTCATCCCATGCTGCTCAGCCTGAGCGTGCGGTTGCTGGTCGGCGCGTGCCGGGCCGCGCGGGCCCGGGCACGTACCTGAGCCGGTGATCCGGTCGACGGGGTACCGCGACCGTCGCGAGGCGGGGGACCGCCTGGCCGACGCGGTGCTCGCGCTCGGAGCAGTCCCGGAACCGCTCGTCCTCGGTTTGCCGCGCGGCGGCGTCCCGGTGGCAGTACCGGTGGCCCGGGCGCTCGACGCGACGCTCGACGTGGTCACGGTGCGCAAGGTGCCCGTGCCGGGTCGTACCGAGCTGGCCATGGGAGCGGTGGCGCGCTTCGGCCCGGTCACCGAGGTGATGCGACACGTAGCGGTGATGGCCGGCTACCAGGTCACCCAGGACGTCTTCGCCGCCGCGGCGGCGGCCGCGGTCGCGGAACTGGATTCGCTCACCCGTCGGTTCCGACCCGATCGGCCCACGCCTGAGGCCAGCGGGCGAACCGTGATCCTGGTCGACGACGGGCTCGCCACCGGGGCCACCATGACCGCGGCGGTGCGCCTGATCCTTCGCTTGGGCGTGAGCCGGCTGGTGGTGGCGGTTCCGGTCGGCGCGCCCGATTCGGTGCATGACCTGGCCGGGTGGGCCGAGGTGATCTGCCCCTTGGTGCCGCCGCAGTTTCGGGCGGTCAGCGGCTATTACCGCGACTTCTCGGCCACGACGGACCAGGAAGTGCGCGACGCCCTCGGCGACCCTGGCTCCTGAACCAGAGGGCGACGCCATCGGGGGACCGGTTCTCAGGCCACCTGGACCGGCGACACGCGGCGAAACCATTCGACCGTGCGAGCGATGCCGTCGGCGAAGCTCACTTTGGCCCGCCACTGCAACTCGGCCTCGATGAGGCTCGTGTCCGGTCGTCGCACCCGCGGATCGTCCACCGCCCGGTCCATGAACCGGATCTCCGATGCCGAGTCGCAGGCGGCAACGATGCGGTGGGCGATGTCGAGCACGCTCATCTCCTCCGGACTGCCGACGTTGACCGGGCCGCTCAGCCCACTGCCCGCGACGGCGAGAACGCCGGCCACCAGGTCGTCCACGTAGCACACCGACCGGGTCTGCTGGCCGTCACCGGCGACGGTCAACGGCGCCCCGGCGAGTGCCTGACCGATGAA
>JALZBL010000384.1 GCA_030947395.1 Actinomycetota bacterium
TCCGTAACCCTCGTGCCGCGGCACCCCGACCGCGGCGAACCGCGCGACGAGCGCGGCCGGCAGTGGCGCCGCGCCGGAAAGGGCGAAGCGCACACCGGACGTCGCCGCGGCGAGTTGGGGGGCCGCCGCCCAGGCCGCGAACATCGCGGGCGCGCCCAGCAATACGCTGACGCGCTCCTCTTCCATCAGGCGCAGGGACGTGGCCACGTCGAAGCGGTCGAGCAGGACCGAGACCGACCCGTGCGCGAGGGCAACGCCGAGCCCGGCGTTGAGACCGTAGCTGTGGAACAACGGCATGGCCAGCAGGACGACGTCCTCGGCCGACAGCAGCGGAGGAGTGACCGCGTGCGCCTGGCGCAGATTGGCCAGCAGCGCCCGGTGGGTGAGCATGGCACCTTTGGGCCGACCGCCCGTGCCGCTGGTGAACAGCAGCACCGCGACGTCCTCCGGCTGTGGCCCCTCCCGCAGTGGCTCCTCCGGTCGTCGCTGTCCCGGCGGTGACTCCAGTGGTGGCCGCTCCGGCCGTGGATCCCCGCCCGGGTCACCGGATGGGTCGAGGTGGGCGCCGACGAGCCCGGAGAAGCTGATGGTGCCGTCGGGCGGTGTGGCCGCGCTGCTGCCCGGTAGGACCGCGATCACGTGCTCGAGCGCCGGCAGTTCGCCGCGCAGGGCCTCGGCGTCGCTCAGCGCGGCGATCGAGGAGGTGACCAGAACCCGCGCGCCGCTCTCGGCGAGGATCTCTTGGAGTTCGGGGCGGGTGTAGGTCGGGTTGACCGGCACCACCACCAATCCGGCCCGCAGGCCACCCAGGTAGGTCTCGACGAACTCCAGGCTGCTCGGCAACTGCACGGCCACCCGGTCCCCGGCGGCCAGACCGCTAGCCGGCAGGGCCTGCGCGGTCGCCTCGACCCAGCGCTCCAGCTCCGCCCAGCTGATCCGCCGCATCCCGTCGACCAGCGCCAACCGCTGCGGGCGGCGAGCCGCGGCGGTCGTGACCAGATCGGCCACCGTGCGGGCCGACGCGGTCGGATCGCTCGCGCCGACCTCCTCCTCGACCATGCCGGTATCTTTCCCAATCCGGCCCGGAAGGAGCCACCCGACCCCCGCTCCGGGTCAAGACCAGGGACTACTGCGCTGCCTGAGCAGTCGGTACAGAGTGCTCTGGATCGTCTCCCGGACCCGGTCGGTCAGCTCGAAGGTGACCATCGGGTCGTCGGCGTCGGACGATTCGTAGTCCGAGGTCTCGACCGGCTCACCGAACTCGATGTGCCACTTGCTGGGCAGCGGGACGAACCCGAGCGGTCCCAGCCACGGAAAGGTGGGCGTGATCGGGAAGTAGGGCAGGCCGAGCACCCGGGCCAATCCCTTGGCGTTGGCCAGCATCGGGTGGATCTCCTCGGCGCCGACGATCGACACCGGCACGATCGGCACCCCGGTGCGCAGCGCCGCGGTGACGAAGCCGCCGCGGCCGAAGCGCTGCAGCTTGTAGCGCTCGCGAAACGGCTTGCCGATGCCCTTGAAGCCCTCCGGCCAGACGCCGACCAGTTCGCCGTTGCCCAGCAGCCGTTCCGCGTCGGGGTTGCAGGCCAGCGTGCTCCCGCCCTTTCGGGCGAGCGGACCGAGTCCGGGTGAGGTGAACACCAGATCGGCCGCGAGCAGGCGCAGGTAGCGCTCACCGCCGGTCGCCTCGTTGACCGCCACCGCGGTCATGACGCCGTCCAACGCCCACAACGCGCCGGCGTGGTTGGCCACCAGCAGCGCGCCGCGGTCGGTCGGCAGGTTGTGCGCACCGGTGACCTCGGTGCGGAACCACTTGGCGTACAGCGGGCGTAGGGCCGGCAGGATGACGTGGTCGGTGAGGTCCGGATCGAAGCCGAACTCGTCCACCTCGTACTCGCCGGTCAACCGTCGACGCAGGAAGTCCAATCCCTCAGCCGCGCGACGTTCCCAGGCGCTCACCGGCGCGGGCCCGTCGGCGCTGAGCGGGGACCGGTTGCGCCGGCTCGGGTCGGCCTGGTCGTGGCCCCGGCCGCGCTCGAGATCGGTGACGACCGTCCGGGCCGGCGTCGCGGCGGGGCGATCGGCGGCGGTCCGGGCGCGGGTCGTACCGGGGCTGGCGTTCGGGCGGGGAGTCGCGGCCGGGCGGCGGGTGGGAACGGGGCGAGCCGCCCGCGCCGCCGGGTGACGACCGGCGGGCAACGGGATCACCTGCGCGTCCGGACCGCCCTCGTCCGACGCAGCGGGGGTGCGTGCGCCCGGGTCAGCCATGAGGGGCCACCGTAGTCGGCACCGGCCGGCGGCCCGCGGCACTGACCACGATGCGTCCGAGGAGCAGCGCCGAACGGGTCACGTCGAGGGCGATCCGTTCGGCGGTGCGCAGCGTCTGCGGGGAGACCAGCGGCGTGATGCCCGCCCCGGTGAGGAAGGCGTCG
>JALZBL010000385.1 GCA_030947395.1 Actinomycetota bacterium
CAGCCTGGTCCCGTCGCGGGAGGTGGTCGGGCCGTGGGAGGCACGCTCGGCCGCGGTGACCCTGGGGTGGCCGGTGGCCCTGCGCCTGCCGTCCGGGTCGGGAGCCGAGACCTCGGTGCGGCTGCGACTGGGCGACGACCACGCCCTGGCCGACGCGTGGGCCGACCTCGGGTTGGACGAACGGGGGCGCGCCGTGGTGCAGGCAATGGCGCCGCGGGGAGTGGACACCGTGTTCGGCCTGCAGGACGACCCGTCGTTCGGGGCCCTGGTGTCCTTCGGGGTCGGCGGGGTGGCCACCCAGCTGCTCGGGGACCTGGCCTACGGCGCGGTTGCGCTGACCGACCGCGACGCCGAGGCCCTGATTCGCGGGCCGCGGGCGGCGCCCATGCTCACCGGCTACGGCGGCGCCGCACCGGCCGACCTGGGCGCCTTGGCCGACATCGCGCTGCGGCTGTCACGGCTGGCCGACGAACTGCCCGAGATCGCCCAGCTCCGGCTCGGGACGGTCGTCGCCGCGCCCGACGGGGCACATATCCTGTCGGCCGGAATCCGGGTCGCCGCGCCCCGCTCGCGCTCCGACGGCCCACGGCGCCTGCGCGGTCTGTGAGCGCGCACCCGCACCGGCGCGGCGGCGATAGGTTCATCTCATGAGTGGATTCGACACGCTGGCCATCCACGCCGGCCAGGAACCGGACCCGCTGACCGGCGCCGTCACCGTGCCGATCTACGCGACATCGACCTACGCCCAGGACGGCGTCGGCGGCCTACGAGGCGGGTATGAGTACAGCCGCAGTGCCAACCCGACCCGGGCCGCGCTCGAGACCTGCCTGGCCGCCCTCGAGGGGGGCGCCCGCGGGCTGGCGTTCGCCTCGGGGCTGGCCGCCGAGGACGCACTGCTGCGCACGGTCTGCGGGCCGGGTGATCACGTGATCCTGCCCGGTGACGCCTACGGCGGCACGTTCCGGCTGGTCGCCCGGGTGCTCGAACGCTGGGGCATCAGCCACAGCTCGGTCCCGTTGAGCGACCTCGACGCGGTGCGAGCCGCGCTGACCGACACCACGCGGGTGATCTGGTGCGAAACGCCGACCAACCCGTTGCTCGGCATCGCCGACATCGCCGCGCTGGCCACGATCGCGGGCGAGGCGTCCGCCCGCCTGGTCGTGGACAACACCTTCGCGTCTCCCTACTTGCAGCAACCGCTGGCCCACGGGGCCGACGTCGTCATGCACTCGACGACGAAGTACCTGGGCGGGCACTCCGACGTGGTCGGCGGCGCGCTGGTGGCCGCCGACGCCGAGCTGGGCGAGCAGCTCGCCTTCCACCAGAACGCGATGGGGGCGATCGGCGGTCCGTTCGACTCCTGGCTCGTCCTGCGCGGGATCAAGACCCTCGGCGTGCGCATGGATCGCCACAGCACCAACGCCGAACGGGTGGTGGAGTACCTGCAGGGGCACCCGGCCGTGACCCAGGTCTTCTACCCCGGCCGGCCGGACCATCCTGGCCACGAGATCGCGGCCAAGCAGATGAGCGGGTTCGGGGGCATGGTCTCTTTCCGGGTACACGGCGGGCAGCCGGCCGCGGTCGCGGTCTGCGACGCGGCCCGGCTGTTCACCCTGGGCGAGTCGCTCGGCGGCGTCGAGTCGCTGATCGAGCACCCCGGGCTGATGACGCACGCCAGCGTCAGTGGCTCGGCCCTGGAGGTACCGGCCGACCTGGTGCGCCTGTCGGTCGGGATCGAGGACATCGACGACCTGATCGGCGACCTGGCCCAGGCGCTCGCCGCGATCGGCTGACGCCCGGTCAGCCGCCGGTCAGCCGCCGGTCAGCTGAGCGGTCAGCCGCCGGTCAGCTGAGCGATCAGCGGGGCCAACCGGGCATAGCCCTCGCGTCTGGTGCGACCGTTGCTGAGCACATAGCAATCCCCGGCGGCCGAAACGGCCAGGCCGCCTTGACCGTCGGCCGTCCCCGCCAGCAACGCGATGACGAACCGCGGCTTGACCGCGCAACTTATCGTGCCGGTGAACGGCGCCTCAGCGTTGAGCGCAGCGACCAGGGCGTGCGTCTGCGCTGCGCCGAGCAGGCGTTGTCTGTACACGGGCGCGGCCGGGCGGTCCGAGCGGTAGACGCAGACCCGCACGGTCGTCGCGTCGGTCGGCAGCAACGGCTCGTCCCGCACGACTGACGTCGCGGCGGCCGAGGGAGTTGCCGCGGGGCACGCGGCGGACGCCGCCTCGGTACCAACCCCGGCTGAGCCGCCGGGCGCCGGGACAGCGGGCGACCGGGTCCTGGGCTTCCCGGCCCCGTTGGCGCCCAGCCCCGAGGTATCGGCCGAACCCTGGCTGGCCGACGACCCCGAGCCGCCCCGGCCGGACAGGGCAGAGGCGCCGCCGCCCACGATGAGCACGGCCGCGGCCGCGCTGGCCAGCAC
>JALZBL010000091.1 GCA_030947395.1 Actinomycetota bacterium
CCAGACCGAGGCCGTGCTCGAGGCCGGTGTGGTCTACGGGTACTTCCCGTGCGTCAGCGAGGGCGACGACCTGGTGGTGCTGCACGAGGACGGCTCGGAGCGCACCCGCTTCACCTTTCCGCGGCAGCGCCGTGAGCGCCGGCTGTGCCTGGCCGACTTCTTTCGTCCGCGTGGGTCGGGTGAGATCGACGTGGTCGGCTTCAGTGTGGTGACGGTGGGGGAGCGGATCAGTGAGTTCACCCACGAGCTGTTCGAGGCCAACGCCTACCGCGACTACCTGGAGGCGCACGGGCTGTCGGTGCAGCTGACCGAGGCGCTGGCGGAGTACTGGCACCGACGCATCCGGGAGGAGCTGCGCCTGCCCGACGGCCGCAGCGCCGCGGCCGAGGATCCCGACAACGTCGAGGACTTCTTCCGGCTGGCCTACCGGGGGGCGCGGTACTCCCTCGGGTACGGGGCCTGCCCGGATCTCGAGGACCGGGCCAAGATCGTCGATCTGCTCGACCCCTCCCGCATCGGCGTCAAGCTCAGCGAGGAGTTCCAGCTGCACCCCGAGCAGTCCACCGACGCCATCGTCGTGCACCATCCCGAGGCCAAGTACTTCAACACCTGATGGATGACTCCCTGCACTTGATCGATGGCGCCCCGCACCTGATCGATGGCGCCCCGCACCTGATCGATGGCGCCCCGCACCTGAGGGATGGCTCCCTGCAGGCGATCCTGATGGACCTCGACGGCACCCTGGTCGACACCGAGCAGTACTGGATCGCGGCCGAGTACGCGCTGGTGGCCGAGCACGGCGGAACCTGGAGTGACGAACACGCCCGCGCCATCGTCGGCAACGCGCTGCTGACCGCGGCCGACTACCTGCGGGCGCACGGCGGCGTAGACCTCCCGTCGGCCCGCATCGTGGAGATCTTGAGCGACACCGTCGCCGGCGCGCTCGGCCGCCGCGTGCCGTGGCGACCCGGCGCGCGGGAGCTGCTGGCCGCGGCCCGGGGCGAAGGAATCCCGTGCGCGCTGGTCACGATGTCCTATTCCGAGCTGGCTAGGGCAGTGATCGACCGGCTGCCCGGGGCGACGTTCGGCGCCGTGGTCACCGGCGACGAGGTGCGCTACGGCAAGCCCCATCCCGAGCCCTATCTCACCGCGGCCGAGCGCCTCGGGGTGGATCCGCGGGCGTGCCTGGCGATCGAGGACTCACCGACCGGCATCGCCTCGGCGGAGAGCGCCGGGTGCGCGGTTCTGGCCGTTCCGAACCAGGTTCCGATCGAGCGGGCCGGCTCGCGGGTGGTCCGACCCAGCCTGGCCGGACTCGACGTCGCCGGGCTGCGGGCCGTATTCGCGGTGGCGGCCCGGGCGCGGCCGTCGCGCTCGCCCGCCGCGTGAGCGCCGGGAGTCCACCGGCCGGCTACGGCCAGCTGAGGGCGGGTTCATCGGTGAGCCCCGGCGCGAGCTCGACCCGCGGCTCGGGGAACGGTGGCAGCGTTCCGCCCTGAGCCGGGCAGGACGCGTGGTGGTCGCACCACTCGCACAGCCGGCTCGGACTGGGCCGGAAGTCGCGGGTCTGCGTGGCCCGGTCGATCGCCGCCCAGATGGCGCGCAGGGTGCGCTCGAACCGAGTCAGCTCCTCGGCATCGGGGGCGTAGGTGAGCGTGTCGGAGTCGGCCAGGTAGATCAGCCGCAACTGCCGGGGCACGACGCCGCGGGTGCGCCACAGCACCAGCGCGTAGAACTTCATCTGGAACAGGGCCTTGGCCTCGAACGCCTCGCGGGGGGCCGCGCCGGTCTTGTAGTCCACCACCCTGATGTCCCCGGCGGGCGAGACGTCGAGGCGGTCCACGTAGCCGCGCAGGCGCAACCCGTCCAGGACCACCTCCACCCGTTCCTCGCGCGCCTCCGGCTCCAAGCGGGTCGGATCCTCCAGGGCGAAGTAGTTACGCACGAGCTCGCGTGCGGAGTCCAGCCACTCGGCGACCGGCTCGGATTCCGGACCGCCTTCGAAGAGCGCGTCTACGTCGGGGGAAAGCTCGCGCAGCTGCCGCCACTGCGGTTCGACGAGATCCGTGGCGGCCAGCACGGTCCGCTCGGCCGCCGGGAGGTCGTAGAGGCGCTCGAGCACGGAGTGCACCAAAGTGCCGCGGGTCGCGGCCGCCGACGGCCGCTCGGGCAGGTGATCGATGCTGCGGAAGCGGTAGAGCAGCGGGCACGCCTTGAAATCAGCCGCCCGCGACGGCGACAGCGATCCGATGACCGAGGCGTCGGCACCGTCGGGTGCGATCTCGACCTGGGCCACGACGTCCTCGACGACGGAACTGACGTGGGCGGCGTGGGTCATGGCGCACACGGTAAGCCCCCGGGCTGACAGTTTCCGCGGCGCCGCTCGCCCGTGGTCAGGTTCGACGCCTAAACCCGCCAGATGTCGACGGCGGTCGGGCGCATCTGTTCGGTGAACGTGCCGGCCGGGTCGGCGTCGAGCAGCAGTTGTCGCAACTCGGCTTCGAACGCGGCGCGTCGATTGCCGAACAGGTGCGGCGCCGAACTCGACACCGAGAAGACGCCGGCGACGAGATCGTCAACCGTTCGGGTCACGAGAGGGCCGGGTACCTCGATGCACCGCGGGCCGGTGAAGCCGGCCGCCCGGTAGACGTCCGCCTCGCCGCTCGGTGGTCCGTCGGCCAGATAGCCCTGTCCGGCCCGCCGTACCGGGCCGAGGTAGCGCTGGACCAGCCGGGTGATCGCCCCCCGCGGCGGTTGCGGGTGCGGCAGGGCCAGGTCAGTGTCGATCCCCTCGTGGGTGGTGGCGTGCACGTGCAGGCAGACACCGCCCTCCTCCAGCAGGCCGTGCACCGCCTCGGCGACGCGGGGTCGATCCAGCCAATGGAAGGACTGGGCGAAGCTGACCGTCCGGAAGGTGCCCAGCCCGGCGGGCAGATCCTCCGCCCGCAGGTGCACCCACTCGACGTTGGTCGCACCGGCCCCGGCGCCCAGCCGGTTGGCTTCCTCGAGCATGTCGGCGTCGGCGTCGATCCCGGTCACCTGCGCGAACTTGGTCGCGAGCAGCAGCGTGAATGAACCGGGGCCGCAGCCCACGTCGAGCAGGCGACCCGAACCGTCGAGACCCAGCTCGTCGGTCAGCCGATCGGCGAGCGCGCTCGGATAGGGAATGCGTCCCCGTGCGTAGTAGGCCGCGCTGCCGGAGTACAGCGACGCGTCGTGGATGCCGTTGCCCTGTGCCACGAGGAAAGTATCGTCGTCGATCGGCCCCCGGGGCGGGCCGACCGCGGATCGGCCGGCCTCGCGCCGGACCCCGCCTCGTGCCCGGCCTCTTGCCCGGCCTCGTGCCAGGCCCCTCCACGGCCGCCGGCTGCGTAGCATCGCTGCACGTGGGCGGCGCGCGGCAGGAAGTTCCGTCTCCCCGCGGTGCGCTGCGGATCGGTCGGTTCTTCGGGGTGCCGATCTACCTGTCGATCTCCTGGCTGGTGATCGCCGCGGGCGTCACGCTCACCTTCGCCGACGTGTTCCGGCGCAGCGTCGACGGCGCCTCTGGGCTCATTCCCTACCTGCTCGCTTTCGCCTTCGCGCTCCTGTCGGTGCTGTCGGTGCTGGCCCATGAGCTAGGTCACGCCGCCATGGCCCGGCGACTGGGTCTGGGTGTGCGCCAGGTGCTCATCTTCCTGCTGGGCGGCGTCACCGAGATAACGCCCGAACCGGACCGGCCGCGCCAGGAGTTCCTGGTCGCCGTGGCCGGCCCGCTCGTGTCGGCCGGGCTGGCCGGATTGGCGTGGGCCGGTTGGCTGGCGACCACGCCGCACACCGCGATCGCGGTCGAGCTCGAGCTGTTGATCTGGAGCAACCTGCTCGTCGCCGTCTTCAACGCCCTTCCGGGCCTGCCGCTGGACGGCGGCCGGGCGGTTCGGGCCGCCCTGTGGGCCCTATTCGGCTCCCGCCTGCGGGCCACCGTGGTGGCCGCCTGGGGCGGTCGGCTGATCGCGGTCGCGGTAGCTGTCTCCGGAGTGCTCCTACCGCGCGCCGAGCGCAACGTCACCGCCGCGGTGATCAGCGTCGCTCTGGGAGCATTCCTGTGGTTCGCGGCTTCGACCAGCCTCGCGTCGGCCCGGCTCACCGACCGGGTACCGCGGCTGGCGGCTCGCGAGCTGGTGCGCCCGGCGCTGTGGGTGCCCGCCTCCATGGCGGTGGCCGAGGCCGTCCGCCTGGCCGGTGAGCGCGGTGCCGCGGCGATCGTGGTCCTGGACCCGAGCGACGCGCCCCGCGGCGTGGTCGCCGAGGCCGCGCTGCGAGCGCTGCCCGAGCACCGCCGTCCCTGGACGACGGTCGCCGAGATCGCCCGCCCGATCGAGGCAAACCACGTCATCGACATCGGGTTGGCTGGGCGCGAGCTGCTGCACCGGCTGCAGAGTGCCCCGGCCGACGCCTACCTCGTCCACGACGAGGCGGGTCGGCCGGTCGGGGTTCTCACCGCCCACGACTTCCGGGCGGCCCTGACCGCCGGAGCTGACGTCGCGGCCGTGGGTCGATGAGCGATTCCCCGCCGGCGGACGGAGTCCACTTCCTCGCCGGGGAACGCGTGCAGCTCAGCGACCCGAAGGGACGGCTCCACACCGTCACGCTGGCCGCCGGCAAGCAGTTCCACACCCACCGCGGGGCCATCGAGCACGACGCGCTGATCGGCGCGCCGGACGGCAGCGTGGTTACCTCCACGTCCGGCACGGTCTATCTCGCCCTCCGACCGCTGCTGGCCGACTACGTGCTGTCGATGCCGCGCGGCGCCGCGGTGATCTATCCGAAGGATTCGGCCCAGATCCTCACCCTGGGCGACATCCACCCCGGCGCGCGGGTCCTCGAGGCCGGAGCCGGATCGGGCGCACTGACTTGTTCATTGCTGCGCGCGGTGGGGCCCACCGGCCGGGTCGTGTCCTACGACAACCGCGACGAACACCTCGCCGTCGCCCGTACCAACGTCGAGACGTTCTTCGGCACGACGCCGCCGAACTGGTTTCCGCGGCTGGGTGACGTCGCCGACCACCCGGCGGAGGAGATCGTCGACCGGGCGGTGCTGGACCTGCTCTCACCCTGGGAGGTGCTCGACGCCGTGAGCGCGGCCCTGCGCCCCGGCGGCGTGCTCATCGGCTACGTGGCCTCGACGACCCAGCTGTCCCGCCTGGTCGAGGCGCTGCGGGAGCGCGGCGGCTACACCGAACCGGCGGCGTGGGAGTCGTTGGTGCGGGGCTGGCACGTGGTGGGTCTGGCCGTGCGGCCCGAGCACCGCATGATCGGGCACACCGCGTTCCTGGTCTCGGCCCGGCGGCTGGCGCCCGGAGTGGTCGCACCGGCCCGCCAGCGGCGGCCGGCCAAGAACGCCTGAGCGTCGCTACTTGCCCAGCACTCCGCCGCCCTGCCAGGTCGTCCAGTCGAGGTTCCAATCGCCGTAACCGTCCCAGGACGGCTGGGTCTGATGCTTCGGGTTCGCGTTCGGGTACTGCACCACGTCTCCGGGCCGGGAGAACCGGTAGAACCAGGTGGCGTCGGCGGTGCTCAGGTTGGTGCAGCCGTTCGAGGTACTCACCGCCCCGATCCCCACGTTCCACGGGGCAGCGTGGATGAACTCGCCGGAATTGGTGATCCGCACTGACCACGGCACCAGTTCGTTGTAGCCCGGACCCACCATGCGCTCCACCCGGTTCTTCTCCATGACGATCTTGGTGCCGTCGTAGGTGGGCGTCTTCGCCTTGCCGAGCGACACCTTGAGGATGCGGACCAGCTTGCCGTTGTTGTAGACGCTCATCCGCAACGCCCGCGCGTCGACCCGCGCGTAGTGGTACGCGCCGATCGAGTAATCCAGGGTCAGGTCGTTGGCGAAGGACAGCCCGCGCCCGGCGCTCAGGCCCTTGACCGGCAGGGCAACGTGGATCTTGGCGTTGGCCGGCCAGAACGCCCGCGGGCGGTAGTGCGCCTCGATGGGGGACCCCCGGAAGACGTTCTCCCAGAACCACGCCCCGCCGGCCGGTTTGCCGTTCACCGTCACCGTCGCGGCCTTCTCGAACGCCACCTTGCTGGTCGGGGACGTGGCGAACCGGACAATCAGCGGCATCCCGACGCCGAACACATAGCCATCGCCCTCGATCGAACTGACGTGCACCGGCTTGCCCAGCGGCGTCGGTTTGGCGGTGGTGGTGGCCGGTGCCTTCGTCGCGGCCGAACCGGAGGTGGGCGTCTGGGTCACCGTCACGGTGGCCGGCGCGGGCGAGGCGCCCTTTCCGCTACCCGACGTGCAGGCGGTGAGCACGACGGCCAGCACGACGCCGACGAGACCGGTGGCCGCGCGGCTGCAGTTCACAACGGCCACAGTAATGGTCGGCGTGGCCTTGCCGACGGACGAAGTGACGTTGCCGACGGACGGCGCACCCGAGCGCCGTTGCCCACCACCGACATCCCGAACCGGGCCCGACCCGTGTGTAGGGTTAATTTGCCGGCCTCATCACGGCGGGCAGAGTTCGCCACAGTTCGGCCGCGCACCGCTGGAGTTGAGGGGAGACCCGATGGCCCCGTCCGACGACGACGTCGCCCGCCGCTCGCCCTCGTCCCCGCCGCTCGCCGGGTCCCGTGCAGCGGACCTGGTGCAGGAACTGGAGATCCTGCGCGCGAAGCTAGCCGAATCGCCGCGCCACGTCCGGGCCCTCGAAGAGCGCCTCACCGAGGCCCAGAGCCGGGCCGCGTCCCTCACCGACCGCAACGAGCGGCTGGCCGCGACGCTGCGCGAGGCCCGCGAGCAACTCATCGCCCTGCGCGAGGAAGTCGAGCGCCTGGGCCAGCCGCCCAGTGGTTACGGCGTCTTCCTCGCCGCCTACGAGGACTCCTCGGTCGACGTGTTCACCGGTGGTCGCAAGCTGCGGGTCGCG
>JALZBL010000092.1 GCA_030947395.1 Actinomycetota bacterium
GTCACCGGCCGGCACGAGCAGGCCGGGACGGTGGCCGTCGGCCCCACGACCGAGGGCCTCGGGCAGCCCGCCGACCGCGGTCGCGATGACCGGCAGCCCGCGGGCCAGCGCCTCAGTGACGACCATGCCGTAGGTCTCGGCGCGCGAGGCGAGCACCAGCAGGTCGGCGGCGGCGTACGCGGCCTCGAGCTCGGCGCCGATCCGCGGACCGGTGAACTGCACCCGGTGCTCGATTCCGCCCTGCCGGGCCTGACGGCGGAGGCGGTCGACGAATTCCGGATCGCGGTCGACCGCTCCGACGCAGGCGCAGCACCATGGCGCGTCGGTGACCTCCGCCAGTGCGGCCAGCAACAGATCATGCCCCTTGGTCGGTGTCACTGCCGCGACGCACAGCAACTGCCCGCCACCCGCCGTCCCGGGCGCGATCTCGGCGGGGTCGACCCCGGGCTCGGCGACGTGCACCTGGGCGGGCCGCAGGGCGTACCGGTCGAGAAGCCGGCGACGGGTCCAAGTGCTGGTCGTGACGACCGCGGCGGCCGCCGACAGAACCGCCCGTTCCCGAGCGCGGGCGTCACCGACGACGTGATCGGCCGGCCGCCCGTGACCCGGACGCCCGTCACCCCGCCCGTCACCGGGGCGCCCGTCACCCAGCGGCATGTGCACGAGGACGACCAGCCGCAGCCGCCGCGCCTCGGGCACCAGCACGTCCGGCGCGGTCGAGGCGACCAGGCCGTCGAGGAGCACCACCGCGCCGTCGGGGACCCCGGCGATGACACCGGGGTGGGCGCCCAGCGCCGCCGCGTCCGGCCAGGGCCACGAGCCGGGCACGGGGCGTTCGTGCACCGACCATCCGATCGCGGCGAGTCCCCGGCAGACCCGCCGGTCATAGGCGTTGCCGCCGCTCGGGCGCGCCGGGTCGTGGATACCGTCCGGCACGACGACGTGCACGGCGATCCCAGACGTCACAGCGCTCGCTCGTAGCTCGCGGATGCGAGGTGCGACTCGTGCAGCGTGACCGTGATCCCGGCCAGGTCCCGGGCAGCGTCGCCGAGGGCGCCGGCGTGCACCCGCTCGGCCAGCCGGTCGGCGACCACCTTGGCCAGCGCCTCGGTGGAGGTGTTCATGCCGGCGAATTCGGCTTCGTCGTCGAGATTGCGGTAGCTGAGCTCGCCGACGATGGCGTGCAGCTCCTCGCTCGCCCGCCCGATGTCGACCACGATGTTGTCCGCGTCCAGCGCCGCCCGGCGCAATGTCGCATCGACCACGTAGGTCGCACCGTGCAGGCGCTGGGCGGGTCCGAACACCTCGCCGCGGAAGCTGTGGGCGATCATCATGTGGTCGCGGACCGTGACGCTGAACATGGATTCAGCCGCTGCCGTAGGCGACGGTGTGGCAGACCGCGGGCAGGCTCCCTCGCGCCAGCCGGGCCATGACGTCGGGCAGGTCGTCGAAGCGGGATACGCCGGTGATCAACGCGTCGAAGCAAGGATCGCGCAGCAGGTCCAGGGCGAGGGCCAGCCGGTCGGCCGCGGTGCGGCGGCTGCGACGAGCCGCGGACACCGTGCCGACCTGACTGGCTCGGATGCCGAGGCGGCCGGAATGGAAAGCGCCGCCCAGCGACAGGCGGACCTCGGCATCTCCGTACCAGCTCAGATCGATCACCGTGCCCTCCGCGGCGAGCAGCTCCAGCGAACGCTGCAGGCCGGCCGACGTGGCGCTGGTGTGCACGACGAGGTCACACCCGCTGGCGGCGTCATCGGGTAACGCGAAGTCGACGCCGAGCGCGGCCGCGACCTCGGCCCGGGAAACGTCGATGTCGACGAGGGTGACTCGCACGCCGGGAAACCGAGCGAGGATGCGCGCGACGCAGCAGCCGACCATGCCGGCGCCGACCACGGTTACCCGGTCGCCGAGCAACGGCGCGGCATCCCACAGGGCGTTGACGGCGGTCTCCACAGTGCCGGCGAGCACTGCCCGGGCCGGGGGCACATCGTCGGGTACGACCACCACGGCCCGGGCGGGTACCACGTAGGCGGTCTGGTGCGGGTACAGGCAGAAGACGGTGCGGCCGAGCAGCTCCGCCCCACCGCGCTCGACGACGCCGACGCTGAGGTAGCCGTACTTGACCGGCCCCGGGAAGTCGCCCTCCTGGAACGGCGCCCGCATCGCGGCGTATTGGCTGGCCGGGACACCGCCGCGAAACACCAGCGTCTCGGTGCCCCGGCTCACTCCGGACCGCAGGGTTCGTACGAATACCTCGCCCGGACCCGGCTCGTCCAGTGGGGCCGGCCGGATCTCCCCCACGCCGGGTTCGCGCACCCAGAACGCGAGCGCGTCACTTGCCACCGGCCTCATCCTCCGCAGCCGAGATGAACCGGACCATCGGTTTTCCCGCGTTCATGTCTACTACACCGACAACGGCGGCACCGGGCGCGCGGTTCAAACCGGCCCGGGGATCGGATTGATCACCCGTTGCCGCTGCTCCCCGCACTCCACTGCGCGCATCATGATGGGCATGGACGTGGAACTGCTCGTGGTGCCCGGCTGCGCGAACCAGCATTCCGCGGCGGCGTTGCTTCGCACCGCCCTGGACGATATCGGCCTGCCCGGCGCCACGGTCCGGACCACGGTGATCACCACCCAGCAGCAGGCCGACCAGCGTGGCTTCACCGGTTCACCCACGATCCGGCTCGATGGTGACGACCCGTTCGCCCAGCCCGGCCGACCATCGGCGCTGGCTTGCCGGGTCTATCCCGGCCCGGATGGCCCCAGCCCGTTGCCCGCGCTGTCCGACCTACGGCAAGCGCTGAAGCGTGCGGCCGAGCCGAACCGGTGACGGCGACGGCGACGGTGGCGGTGACCTCCTCGGCGCGGCTCGGCGCGGTCGCAGCGACGATCTTGGTGAGGCGATCGACGTGACGGGTGAACCGAGAGCCAGGGTGGTCAGCCGGATTGCCGCACACCTCATCGACCAGCGCGACGGCCGTCCACTGCGGGTGGCGATAGATGGGGTGACCGGCGCCGGCAAGACGACCTTCGCCGGCGAACTCCGTGCCGCGATCGAAGCCCGTGGCGTTGCGGCGGTGAAGCTGTCCACCGACGACTTCCACCACCGCTCGGAGCACCGCCATCGTGACCCCGATCCCGCGCGGGGCTACTACCGAGACGCCTACGACTTCGCCGCGCTCCGGCGCCTGGTGCTCGATCCGCTCGGTCCCGCCGGAAGTGGCAGCTACGTGCCTCGGCGCCACGATCTGGACAGCGACGAGTTCGTCGAGGAGCAAGCGGAAGTCGCTGCGCGCGATGCCATCGTGGTCGTGGAGGGAACTTTCCTACAGGCCCGGGAGCTGACCGGCGCCTGGGACCAGGTCGTGTACGTCGACACGTCGTTTGCCACGGCGGTCGAGCGAGCCATTCCCCGGGACGTGGTGCTGTTCGGCGATGCGGAGGCGGTGCGCGCGGCTTACCGCAACCGTTACCACGCGGCCTGCCGGCTCTATCTCGAGGAGCTGCAGCCGGCATTCACGGCCTCGATTGTCTTCGACAACAACGATATCGATCGCCCGGTGCTCACCCGCCTCGACTGGGACCGAGCCACCACCGTCACCTGATCATGTGCCGATCAGTGCTGGCGGCGGGCACCTGCTGCGGGCCACGTGGCGGCGTACACGTCCGATACACCGAACGTGTGCTGTAGGTGTATGGCGCGCACTCGGACGAACATCGAGATCGACGACACCTACGTCGAAACGGTCATGGATCGATACGGCGTGCGGACGAAGACCGAGGCCGTCGATCTGGCCCTGCGCCACCTTGCCGGGCAACCGATGACCCGCGAGGAAGCCCTGGCAATGCGAGGCGCGCACGCCATCGCCGAGGTGCCATCCGAGCTCGCCCCGCATCGCGGCGCATGATCCTGGCTGACACCTCCGCGTGGATCGAGTACGACCGGGCCAGCGGCAGCCCGGCCGACCGCCGACTGGCCGACCTGATCACGGCTGACGACGCGTTCGACGCCACGCTCAACTGGGACGTCCCGCAGGAGTCAGGCTTTCCGGACGAAGCGAGCGCCGCCTCCTGGCTGGCGGATGGACGGTCCCTTGCGAGGCGCTGCGCAAGCACTTGACAGCACCCGATTGGCGCATCCACTACTTCCACGAGGACCGCAACTCCATCAGTTTTGTCGCGCATCCCTTTCACCCGCCTGAGCGCCGCATCGGTCGGTTCGCCGCGATGCGACGCCGGTTCCGAACTGCTCGGGCGCCCCGATCGTGACTAGCAACGCGGACGGGCGCTTGTTGCCACTGGGGAACCAGGTGAGTTACGCAGCGGCGGGCGCGTTGATGTGCAGCGCGCGGCGCAGGAAGTCGACCTGAAGTAGTAGCAGGTTCTCCGCGACGATCTCATCGCTGGCCAGGTGGGTCGTGCCGGTCAAGGGCAGGAACTCGTGTGGCCTACCCGCGGCGAGCAAGGCACTGGACAGGCGCAGGGAATGCGCCACGTACACGTTGTCGTCGGCGAGCCCGTGAATGATCATTAGCGGTTTGGACAGATTGGGGGCCATCGGGATCAGGCTGCTCGCCGCATAGACGTCCCTGTTCGTGAGCGGATGGCCCAGGTAACGCTCGCTGTAGCAGGTGTCGTACAGGCGCTCGTCGGTGGTCGGAGCGCCGGCGATCGCGGCGCCGAACACATCCGGTCGGCGTAGCACCCCCAACGCGGCAAGGTAGCCCCCGAATGACCAGCCGCGGATCGCAACTTTTGCCGCGTCTATATCGTTCGGAAACAGCGCTGCCACCTCGGCCAGCACGTCGGCTTGGTCATCGATGGTTCCCACCCGGTCATTCTTGGCCAGCCGGTCCCACCTCGGGCCGCGTCCGGCCATCCCCCGTCCGTCCGCCACGATCACGACAAACCCCTGATCGGCAAACCACTGAGAGGTCAAGTAGGAATGGGCTGCGTTGACGACCCGCTGCCCGTGCGGACCGCCGTAGGGATCCATGAGCACCGGCAGGCGGCCGGACCCGTACACGTGCCCAGACGGGAACAGCACGGTGGTCGGATACCCACGCGACCCCACCTGGAGCGTTTGCGCGTTCGGGGTCAGCGGTGAACGTTCGGCCCGCGACGTCAGCTCGCCTACCCTCGCACCGGCGGCGAAGACGGCGGTGGTGACGACCGGCTCGGATGGCACCTGCTGGGCCACCACGACCGTGCCGCCACCCGCGGCACCGACCGCGAATCCCGCCGGATCGCTGAGCAGGTGAACACCGCCGTCCTGATCCAGGCGGGCCAGGGCAACCGATCCCACACGAGGAACGATGGTCGCGATCGCCGAGTCCTCGTGCAGGGCCTCCACCGAGCGCAGCAACACGTCGGCCGGGGTGAACGGCTCACCGTCGATCCACAAGCGCCGGGTGTCGCCCTGGTCGACGCTGTACAGGAAGCGGCCGTCCGCGAACCGGCGCGGCGTACCCGGGAGCAGCTCGACCCACGACTCGTCACACACCGCGCGCAGCAAGGACGTCCGGCCGGTCACCTGGTCCACCTCGCGAAACTCCATCCGCCGCTGATCGCGGGTGAGGAGGGTCAGAATCGGATTAGCGATACTCCACTCGACGTGGGCCAGGTACTCCAAGACGTGCCCGTCGCAGTCGAGGTCGGAGCGCCAGTCGACGTCGACCCGTTCGCCGGTGAGCGAGACCACCGATAGGGAAGTCAGGGCGTTGGCCGTGCCTGCCCTGGGGTATCGGACGCGCACCGGTTCGCGCTCCGGAAAAGCCGGATCCGCGATGTGCCACACCTCGACCGGTGACTCGTCGCACCGCTCGATCAGCAGCGACTCACCATCTGGTGCCCACCAGAACCCGTGGGAGCGGGCCAGCTCTTCGCTGGCCACGAACTCGGCCAGTCCCCACGCCACCTCTGGCGGCTCGTCGGACTGTGGTCCGACCAACAGTTGGTCCACACCGGATTGCCGGCCGACTATCCGCACCGACCGGTCACCGGCGTATGCGACATTGCGGCCGGTCGGGTCCAACTGAGGGTCGACAACCGGCACCAGCGTGCTGTATTCGCGCGCCGGCTCGGAGCCCACCAGGTCGACCACGAACAGCCGCGACGACAACGCGAAGGCGGCAACCGTGACGTCCTCGTCCGTGCTGAAGGCGACGACTCCGGAGGTGCCGATCCGCAACCGCTCCCTACGAGCCCGCTCCTGGGCGGTCGACGTCTCATCGTCGGTGCCCAGCAAGTCGACCGGGTCGGCCACCAGCCTCTCCGTGGCCCGCGCCAGGTCGTAGACCCACAAGGCATGCGCACGAGAGGTGCCGCTCGCCGACCGGAGGAAAACCACCCGCGTCCCGTCGGGGCTGACGACGAAGGCCCGGGGAAGACCGAGCCGAAAGTTCATCGTCCGCGCGGCCAGCCTCGGAAAGGAGTCAGGCGTCATAGCTTCATCGTGGCATCCGTCGCCAATCCGGCCGCGCAGTCGTTCAGGCGGTGGTGGCGACGCCGAGCTCGGCAGATGAAGCCAGCAGCTCGTTGCGGGGTAGCACCCGCACGGTATAGCCGAACGAACCGGTCCGGGCCAGCGGCACGTCGCCTTCGAACCGGTCACTGCCGTCCTCGCTGACCAGGCTCAGCGGCACGGTCTCGACGTCGCTGAGCCGGTCCTCGCCGTCGACCGCACCGAACGCCGCCTGCACCGTCACGTCATCGGCGCGCAACCCTGGCAGCGACACCTCCGCCCGCAGCCGCAAGGTGCCGCCGAGTTCGGGGTCGCCCTCGACGAAGGAGTCGACGTGGTGCACGCGCACGCCCGGCCACGCCGAGAGCACGTCGCGCCTCCACTTGGCCAGCGCCCGGGCCGCGGCGAAGTCGTCCGCGGCCACCCGCTCGGCCGC
>JALZBL010000386.1 GCA_030947395.1 Actinomycetota bacterium
CGGGACTCCGCTGCCGCGCAAGCTGGGGATCAAGCCGTCGGCCCGGCTGGCGGTGATCGGCGCGCCGGCGGGCTTCGAGCAAACGCTGGGCGAGCTCCCGGCAGGCGTGACCGTGCGTCGGACTGCCCGGGGACCGCTGGATGTGATCGTGGCCTGCTTCACCGAGCGGACCGAGCTCCAGCGCCGCCTGCCCGCGCTGAGCAGGGCGCTCGATCAGGCCGGCGGCCTGTGGATCGCCTGGCCGAAGCGCGCGTCGGGCGTCCCGACCGACCTCGGCGAAGCCGTCGTCCGCGAGCTCGGCCTGGCGGCCGGGCTGGTGGACAACAAGGTCTGCGCGATCGACTCCACCTGGTCGGGCCTGCGGTTCGTCTACCGCTTGCGCGACAGACGCTAGGCCCGGCCCGGGCCCGGGATCAGCCCTTTCCGAGCTTGACGAACTCCGTGCCGGCGTCCTTCGGAGCGAGATAGCCGTTGCCCTGGAAATGGATCAGGACCTTCAGCTTGACGATGCGGTGCCGGCTGCCGTGGCCGGGCAGGTGCCGGAACCTCGTCTGGGCGCTGAACGTGCAGTTCGGCTGCAGCGGCGCGAGGCTGGAGGAGACCTTGTGCCGGCCGTTGAAGAAGCGGATCGAGACGCCTCCCGTGCAGGCCAGGGACCGGGTCGCGGCGGGGCCGTTGACGTGCCCGAAGGTGGTGAACCGGTAAGGCGACTTCTTCGCGCGCCCCGGAACCGTGTTCGCCGAGACCCTCGGCACCGGCCGCGGGTTGGGTAGCGTCATGAACGTCTGATCGCCGCCGTAGCTGAACACGTTGCTCCCGTGCACGGCGACGAGCCGGTAGTGGAACGTGGTCCCAGGGGCCAGGCCGTTGAGCGGGAAGGCGACGCTGACCGTGACGTTGCCGGCGGGGACCGTGCCGCGAGGCGAGGTCTGGCCGCCGTAGGCGTTGGTCAGTCCGTAATCGAAGTAGTAGCCCGTGGCGGCGCCGTGCGGGGTGATCAAGCCGGTCACCGTCGCGCCCTGCGAGGTCAGCAGTGTCGCCGGGCCCGTGGCCACGTCGGCCGGGGCGGGCCCGGTGGTCTTGAAGGTGTGGTCGGAGCCGAACGTCACGCCGCTGCTGTTCAGCGCGACCAGGCGGAAGTGATAGGTGGTGCCCGGCAGCAGACTGGAGGCCGTCGTCTTGACCGCCACGGGCTTGGTGCCCTTGCCGGCCGAATGCGTCTTGCTGCTCACCCCGTAAGCGTTGGTCAGTCCGTACTGGAAGAAGTACGAGGCCGTGGCGCCGTTCGGATTGACCGTGCCCTTGAGCACCGCCGAGCTGTTGCCGATCGAGCCGGCGGAGACCGACGAAACCGTCGGCGAGCTCGCGGCCAGCGCGACACCGGTGCCGAGCGCCGCGGTGGCGAGCAGCGCAGTTACGGCCAGGGTCACCTTGCGATTCATCCCATCCTCCTCGAGTTCGGTCGTCCTTGTATACCGCTCGACCCGGCGAAGTTGCGGGAAATCCCGGTCACGCCCAAGCGATGATCACGCTCGATAATCAGGCTTATGTCCACTTGAGCGGGCGAAACGCGCCGTCCAGGATTCGTCCAGTCGCCCCGTCCAGGATCCGTCCAGTCGCGACCGATTGTGTTTAGTACACCGCCGATAAGCCGATACCCCGGGCGACATGAAACGAATTCTGACCGTGATGGTGACGCTGGCGGCGATGTTCGCAACCGGTCCGGCGGCGCAGGCCCGCAACCCGTTCGCCGGCACGCACCTGTACGTGCTCAAGGCCGGCGACGCCGGCGCCGACGCCGCAAATCAGCTCCAGGCCTGGTCGGGATCGCATGCGCGGGCATCCGCCGCACTGGGCAAGATCGCCAGCCAGCCGTGGAGCGAGTGGTACGGGGACTGGCTCGCCGACCCCGGCGCGATGTTCACCCAGCGGGTCCGCTCCTGGTACGCGCCGGATCACGCCACGGCGTTCATCGCGGTCTACAACCTTCCTCATCGTGACTGCGGGGCCACCTTCTCGGCCGGCGGCGCCAAGAGTCCCGAGGCCTACCGGGCGTGGATCCGCAACATGGCTCGAGCGATCGGCAGCTACCCGACGATCGTGGTGCTGGAGCCAGACGGGATCATGGGTGCTCCGTGCCTGGGAGGGCTCGAGAACCAGCGCCTCCAGCTGCTCAGCTTCGCCGCCAAGACCCTTTCGGCCCGTGCGCACACCAGCGTGTACATCGACGCCGGCCGCTCGGGAGCGCTGCCCGCGAACCAGGCCACCTCGCTGCTCCGGCGCGCCGGAGTCCGTTACACCCGCGGCTTCGCCCTGAACACGACCGGTTACGCGACCACCGCCAACGAGCTCCACTACGGCGGCCAGATCGGCCGGGCGCTCGGAAACAAGCACTTCATCATCAACAC
>JALZBL010000387.1 GCA_030947395.1 Actinomycetota bacterium
CTCTGGAACCACATGTGCGCGCGCCAGCTGCTGAGGCTGATCGGGAAGTTGGTGAAGATCGGGAACATCCAGACGAAGTCGGCGACGACGGCCCCGAGGTAGACCGCCACCGCGAGTACGCGCCAGTTCGGGCGGTACCAGAGCATACGCAGCGACGGCCGGCGGGACGGCCCGAGCAGGACGCCGAGGGCCAGCGTCAACCCGAGGACGAGGAATGGCATCAGCGGGGTCATGTAGAAGAGGAACATCGTGCGCTCGGTGTACTTCACCCACGCGCCCCAACCGGCGATGAAGGCCAGCAGCACGGCGCCGGCCCGCCAGTCGCGGGTGGTGACCCAGTGCCACAGCAGCCAGACCAGCACCGGCAGAAAGGCCCACCACATCAGCGGCGTTCCGAGGAGCAGGATCTCGCGCACGCATTTCGACGAGCCACAGTCCGACGCACCGCTCTGGCCGTCCGGGGTCTGGGTGTAGGCGTAGAGCACCGGTCGGCCGAGCACCAACCAGCTCCACGGCGTGGACTGGTAGGGGTGCGGGCTGGTCAGGGTGGTGTGGAAGTGATAGGCCTCGGCGTGATAGTTCCACAGGGATCGCAGCCAGTTCGGCAGGGACCCGGCGATGCCGTGACCGGGGTGACTGTCGGCCCAGTGCCGGTTGATCGAGTTCTCGCCGGCCCACCAGCCCAGCCAGGTGGCCACGTAGGTGACCAGCGGCGCCAGGAACAGTGAGCCGATCGCGCCCAGCCACGACCGGCGCAGCGCGGCCGCCCACGGATGACGTGCCCCGGCCGACTTGAGCGCCCCGCGGTCCCAGAGCAAGGACATCAGCACGAACGCGACCACGAACCAGGCCGCGCTCCACTTGACTCCGCTGGCCAAACCGAGCAGGACCCCGCCGACGAGGCGCCACGGCCGCGGACCGAGGGCGGGCAGCTGGTCCCGGGCGTCACCCCCGTCGGCGAGGAACTGAGCCAGGCGCGCCCGGAAATGGTCGCGGTCCACGACGAGCGCGCCGAACGCAGCCAGGACGAACAGCTGGAGGAAGATGTCGAGCAGCGCGACCCGCGACTGCACCAGGGAGAGCCCGTCCATGGTCAGCAGGGCACCAGCGATGCCCCCGAGCAGGTTGGACCGGAACATCCGCCGGGCGATACGGACGATCAGGAAGACGCTGAGCGTGCCGGCCAGCGCGGGGGCAACTCGCCAGCCGGTGGGGTTGTCGCCGAACACCGCGGAGCCGAAGGCGATGAGCCACTTTCCCACCGACGGGTGCACCACGAAGATGTAGCCGGGGTTGTTCTCGTAGCCGTAGCGCAGGATCTCCTGGGCCTCGGTGGCGTAGTAGACCTCGTCGAACACCTTGTTCTGTGGGCCGCCGAGGTTCCAGAACCGGGTCGCCGCGGCCAGCGCGGTGATGATCGCGGTGATGACCCAGCCGGTCAGCTCGTCCCGGTCGCGCCACGGCCGCAGTGGCGCCGGGACGCCGAGCGCGCCGATGCCGCCCGGGGGAAGGTCGATGAGCGTGACCCGGTCGGTGGAACGGTCGCCGTGCGCGGGCGCGTCGGCCGCAGCCTCGACGGTCAGCGTCACGGCTCGATCGTAGGTGAGAGCCAGCAAATCCGACCGGGCGGCGAAGTTTGGCCGTTCGAGCAGTCCAGGCCGGCCCACGTTGCCAATCCTGGTGGTGAGGTGATCCGGCCAGCGGCGCAGCGGCCTAAGGTCGCCGGTGTGCAGGCGCCGGCGGGAAGGGTGGTGCTCGCCGCCACCCCACTCGGCGACGTCGGCGACGCGTCGCCCCGGCTCAGGCACGCCCTGGCCACCGCGGACGTGGTCGCGGCCGAGGACACCCGCCGGTTGCGCCGGTTGACCGCGGCGCTCGGCGTGCGGCCCGGGGGACGAGTGCTGTCGTACTTCGAGGGCAACGAGCGCGCGCGGTTGCCGGTCCTGATGGACGCGCTGGCCGGCGGGGCAGAGGTCCTCGTGGTCACCGATGCCGGAATGCCGTCGGTGTCCGACCCCGGCTTCCGCCTGGTGACCGCGGCGATCGAGGCGGGCGTCGCCGTCACGGTCCTGCCCGGGCCGTCGGCCGTGCTGACCGCGCTGGCGGTTTCAGGGTTGCCGGTGGACCGGTTCTGCTTCGAGGGGTTCCTACCGCGCCGGTCCGGCGAACGGCGACGGGCACTGGCCGACCTCGCCGGCGAGGTGCGCACGATGGTGTTCTTCGAGGCGCCCCACCGCCTCGCCGACACGCTGGCCGATGCCGCGGCCGCGTTCGGAGGTGACCGGGCGGCGGTGGTGTGCCGGGAGCTGACCAAGACCCACGAGGAGATCCGCCGGGCCCCGCTGGCGCAGCTGAGGGCCTGGGCCGCCGAGGGCGTGCGCGGTGAGATCACCTTGGTCGTGCAG
>JALZBL010000388.1 GCA_030947395.1 Actinomycetota bacterium
TACAACCACCTCGGGCCCAGCGGCAACTACCTGCCCCGCTTCGGGCCGTACCTGGCCTCGGGGCGCAACACCTGGGGCGAGTTGATCAACCTTGACGGCGAGGGCAGCGCCGAGGTGCGCCGCTACATCATCGACAACGTGCTGATGTGGTTCGAGGAGTTCCACGTGGACGCCCTGCGCCTGGATGCGGTACACGCGCTGCAGGACGGTTCGGATCCGCACATCCTGGCCGAGCTGGCCGCCGACGTCGACGCGCTGTGCGCCCACCAGGGCCGCCCGCTGGTGCTCATCGCGGAGTCCGACCTCAACGACCCGATGATGATCGAAGCTCGCTCGGCGGGCGGACGCGGCATGGACGCCCAGTGGGACGACGACGTGCACCACCAGCTGCACGCCCTGCTCACCGGCGAGCGGCAGGGTTACTACGCCGACTTCGGCACGTTGCCCGGGTTGACCAAGACCTGGGAGCGGGCCTTCTTCCACGACGGCACCTATTCGCCCTTTCGCAAGCGCCGCCACGGCGCGCCGGTCGACCGGGTCAACACGCCGGGTTATCGGTTCGTGGTCTGCCTACAGAACCACGACCAGATCGGCAACCGGGCCCAGGGCGACCGGATCACCAGGCTGACCTCGCGCGGGCTGGTGCGCGTGGGTGCGCTCCTGCTGTTGACGTCGCCGTTCACCCCGATGCTGTTCATGGGTGAGGAGTGGGGCGCCACGACGCCCTGGCAGTTCTTCACCTCCCATCCGGAGCCGGAGCTCGCCCGCGCGACCGCCGAGGGCCGCCACGCCGAGTTCGCCCAGCACGGCTGGGGGGACGACGTGGCGGACCCGCAGGATCCCGAGACTTTCCGGCGCTCGAAGCTGGCTTGGTCCGACCTCGAGCAGGAGGACCACCGAGACATGCTGCGGCTCTACCGCAACCTGCTCAGCCTGCGGCACGCCCGGCCGGAACTGACCGACCCCCGCCTGGACCGGGTGCACGTCGACTACGACGACACCGAGCGGTGGGTCCGGGTGGACCGCGGCGCCCTGCGGGTGGTGGTCAACCTGGCCCAGCAGCTGCGCACCGTGCCGGTGGACGCACCCGTGGTCGACGTCCTGCTGGCCACCGAGCGCGGGTTCTCCTTCGGTCCGGCCGGAATCACCCTGCCGCCGGAATCCGGAGCGGTGATCCAGGTCGTCAACCACTGAGCCCTACCGGCCGAGTTCCTCGCGGGCCATCCGGGCCAACGCCACGAGACGCGACGTCGCCCGCAGGTACTTCTTGCGGTAGCCGCCGGCCAGCATCGCCGGAGTGAACACCTCGGGGAGCGGGACGCCCGACGCGAGCACCGGCAGCTGGCGGTCGTAGAGCCGGTCGGCCAGCACCACCAGACGCAGCGCGGCCGCCTCGTCCGCCGCCGGCCGCACCTCGCGCAGTCCGACGACGTCCACGCCGTCGACGAGAGCGCCATAGCGCGACGGGTGCTGCGTCATCAGGAACGTGGCCAGCTCGCCGAAGTCGTCGAGGCTGACGGTGGCGCCACCGCGGCCATCCAGCTCGGCGATCGTGCGGAGCAGCTCGGCGTCGGTCAGTGGGATGGGCGCGGGCGGGCGCCCCCGGTGGCGGTAGTCCGGACCGTCGACGCGCACCGACGTGAACCGGGCGGCCAGGCCCTGGATCTCGCGCCGGAAGTCCGCGCTGGCGAACCGGCCGTCGCCGAGCGCCTCCGGCAACGTGTTCGAAGTCGCGGCCAGGGCCACCCCGCGCTCGGCCAGCCGGGCGAGCAGCGTGGAGACCAGGACCGTGTCGCCGGGGTCGTCGAGCTCGAACTGGTCGATCGCGACCAGCCGCATCGCGCCGAGCGCCTCCACCACGCCGGCAAATCCCAGGGCACCGGCCAGGTGGGTGACCTCGACGAACGTGGCGTAGGCCTTGGGCCCGGGCACGGCGTGCCACAGCGCGGCCAGCAGATGGGTCTTGCCCACCCCGAAACCGCCGTCGAGGTAGTCGCCGCGGACCGGGTCACGGCCGCCGTCACCGGTGCGGCGCAACCGTCGCCGGCGCGCGGCCGGTGCGCTGATCCGCGCGGCGAACGAGCGCAGCGAGTCGAGCGCCGCCGCCTGGGTCGGCTCGCGCGGGTCGGGCCGGTAGGAGGCGAAGCTGACCGAGCCGAACAGCGGCGGCGGCGCCAGGCTGGCGACCAGCTGCGGCCGCGAGACCTCCGGCCGGCGATCCACGAGACGCTCGACCACGGCCGACGAGCCTACGCACGGCCGGCGCGCGCCTCGCCCGCACGAGATCGCCCCGCAGGCGCCGGTCCCACGTCGCCGTGCTGGGATGGTGCTCATGCGTGCGCTGCTGCCCGAGCCACTGGCTTCTCCGGATCTTCACGCGTGGTACGGCCGGGACTGGGTGGACG
>JALZBL010000389.1 GCA_030947395.1 Actinomycetota bacterium
CCCTACGACCTCACCCGGGGCCGGATCGTCTACCGCTACAAGTAGCTGCCACCCGACCAGGAAGGGCGACGACCGTGAAGGTCAAGCCGAGCGTCAAGCCGATCTGCGACAAGTGCAAGGTGATCCGTCGCCACGGTCGCGTCATGGTGATCTGCGAGAACCTGCGCCACAAGCAGCGCCAGGGCTGATCACCGTTCCAGCTGCGTAACCCGCGGCCCGGGTCCATCCGGGTCGTCCACCTCCGGACTCGTCGGCCGGAGCCGCCAGTTCGACCTGGTGGAGCGGTTGCGCACCACACCGACGAGAGACAGTTCGAGGAGAACGCGCCATATGGCACGACTTGCCGGGGTAGACCTGCCGCGCGACAAGCGCATGGAAGTCGCCCTCACCTACATCTACGGGGTGGGCCCCACCCGCGCCAAAGCCACTCTGGCGGCGACGGGCATCAGTCCCGACCTGCGGACCGCAGACCTGAGCGACGCCGACGTCGTCGCGCTACGCGACTACATCGACGCCCACTTCAAGATCGAGGGCGATCTGCGCCGGGAGGTGGCCGCCGACATCCGCCGCAAGGTCGAGATCGGCAGCTACCAGGGCATCCGCCACCGGCGCGGGCTGCCGGTGCACGGGCAGCGCACCAAGACCAACGCCCGCACCCGCAAGGGGCCCAAGAAGACCATCGCCGGCAAGAAGAAGGTTGGTAAGAAGTGAGCGAGCATCGTAGCCGGGTTCCGATGATCGCTCGCGCGAAGCGGAGTGTCCGGTAATGCCTCCCAAGACGCGAACCGGCACCGGGGTCAAGAAGGTCCGGCGCAAGGAGAAGAAGAACGTCGCCCACGGGCACGCTCACATCAAGAGCACGTTCAACAACACGATCGTCTCGATCACCGACCCGACCGGCAGCGTGATCGCCTGGGCCTCGGCCGGCCACGTCGGCTTCAAGGGCTCGCGCAAGTCCACCCCCTACGCCGCGCAGATGACCGCCGAGAACGCCGCCCGCAAGGCGCAGGAGCACGGCATGAAGAAGGTCGACGTGTTCGTGAAGGGCCCCGGGTCCGGACGCGAGACCGCGATCCGTTCACTGCAAGCCGCCGGCCTGGAGGTCGGCACCATTTCCGACGTCACCCCGCAGCCGTTCAACGGATGCCGCCCGCCCAAGCGGCGCCGGGTCTGATCGAGTAGCGGGAAGGAGAGAACCCACCATGGCTCGTTACACCGGTCCCGCGACGCGCATCTCGCGTCGCCTCAACGTCGACCTGGTCGGCGGCGATACCGCCTTCGAGCGGCGCCCGTACCCACCCGGCCAGCACGGCCGGGCGCGGATCAAGCAGAGCGAGTACCTGCTGCAGCTGCAGGAGAAGCAGAAGGCCAAGTACAGCTACGGCGTGCTGGAGAAGCAGTTCCGCGGCTACTACCAGGAGGCGGTTCGTCGCCAGGGCAAGACCGGTGACAACCTGCTGCAGATCCTCGAGTCCCGCCTGGACAACGTGGTCTACCGCAGCGGGCTGGCCCGCACTCGCCGCCACGCCCGCCAGCTGGTCAGCCACGGGCACTTCCTGGTCAACGGCAACAAGGTGGACATCCCCAGCTACCGCGTCTCGCAGTATGACGTCATCGACGTCAAGCCGAAGTCGCTGGAGACGACGCCGTTCCTGATCGCCCGGGAAACCCTCGGCGACCGACCGGTCCCGGCCTGGTTGCAGGTCATCGGGTCCCGGCTGCGCGTGCTGGTGCACCAGCTCCCGGTGCGCGCGCAGATCGACATCCCGCTGCAGGAGCAGCTGATCGTCGAGCTCTACTCCAAGTAGAGCGAACGGATGGCGCCGGATGACCCGTTGAAGTCACGTTCCGTCGGCGCGCTGGTAGCCCGCAGTGACGGGCAACGCGTTGCCGACCACGTGAATGGGCTACCTCGGTAGCCTCGCTCCACAACTGAATACCTACCACTGGGCGTCATATAGCGGACGTCCCGAACCGAAGGAGCACCACCTTGCTGATCTCTCAGCGTCCCGGCCTCAGTGAAGAGGTCATCGCCGACAATCGCTCGAAGTTCATCATCGAGCCGCTCGAGCCCGGATTCGGCTACACGCTCGGCAACTCGCTGCGCCGCACCCTGCTGTCGTCGATCCCCGGCGCGGCGGTCACCAGCATCCGCATCGACGGCGTGCTGCACGAGTTCACCACCGTCGAGGGGGTCAAGGAGGACGTCACCGACATCATCCTCAACCTCAAGGAACTGGTCGTCAGCTCCGAAAGTGACGAGCCGGTGGTCATGTACCTGCGCAAGCAGGGCCCCGGCGAAGTCACGGCGGCCGACATTGCCCCGCCGGCCGGCGTCGAGATCCACAATCCCGACCTGAAGATCGCCACGATCAACAAGAAGGGCCGCCTGGAGATCGAGCTG
>JALZBL010000390.1 GCA_030947395.1 Actinomycetota bacterium
GCAGGTCGGATCGGGTGACTGCGCCGAACGAGCCCGACCGGACGCCGCCGACCAGCGCGTCGCCGGTCACCGAATCGCCGGTCACCGAATCGCCGGTCACCGAATCGCCGGTCACCGAATCGCCGGCCGGCGCGCCGCCGACCACCGGCCCGGCACCCTTCGAGGCGGCACCGGACGCGCGCCCCGAGCCGGCCGGCTCACCCGCACTGTCCTCATCCGGCGACCCAGCCAAGACCCGCCGCCGCCGCCCGCTCATCCAACCGGCTCCGCTCCAGCGGCACGGACCGGCCCGGATCATCTCCCTGTGTAACCAGAAAGGCGGGGTCGGCAAGACCACGTCGACGATCAATCTCGGTGCGGCCCTGGCCGAGTTCGGCCGCCGCGTGTTGCTGGTGGACGTCGATCCGCAGGGTGCGCTCTCGGCCGGCCTCGGCATCCAGCCGCATCAGCTCGACGTCACGCTCTATGACCTGCTGCTGCGCCGCGACGTGGGCATCGACGAGGTGCTGCTCAAAACCAGCGTCGCCGGCATGGACCTGTTGCCGAGCAACATCGACCTCTCGGCGGCGGAAGTGCAACTGGTCAACGAGGTCGCCCGGGAACAGACCGTCGCCCGGGCGCTGGCCCCGGTCGTGTCCGACTACGACTTCGTGCTGATCGACTGCCAGCCCTCGCTGGGACTGTTGACGGTCAACGCGCTCACCGCGTCCGACGGCGTGATCATCCCGCTGGAGTGCGAGTACTTCTCGTTGCGCGGCGTCGCCCTGCTCATCGACACGATCGAGAAGGTGCGCGACCGGCTGAACCCGCGGCTGCGGTTGGAGGGGATCCTGGCCACCATGTACGACGGACGCACCCTGCACGGTCGCGAGGTTTTCGCGCGGGTGGTGGAGACCTTCGGCGACGAGGTGTTCGACACCGTCATCTCGCGCACCGTGCGCTTTCCGGAGACCACGGTAGCCGGGCAGCCGATCACCGCCTGGGCCCCCACTTCGGCGGGCGCGCAGGCCTACCGAGAGCTGGCCATGGAGGTCCTGGCCCGGTGATCCGGGTCAGTCCGGCCCGCCGGACCAGCCCGTCCCGGTCCATCGACGCCGCGAGCGGGCGGCGGCTCCACCTCGCGCCCAACGCGCCCCACCCGCCCGAGCTGCTCGAGGCGTCCCATCCGGCTAGCCCGCCCGCGCCGCCGCAGCCACCCGGCCAGCCGGTGCTGCCGGGGCCGTTCCTGGTCCGGCTCGACAACTTCGAGGGCCCGTTCGACCTGCTGCTCACCCTCATCGGTCGCCGTCAGCTGGACGTCACCGAGATTGCGCTGTCCCAGGTCACCGACGAGTTCCTCTCCTATATCGCCGGTGGACCGGACTGGGACCTGGGCCGCACCACCGAGTTCCTCGTCGTGGCCTCCACCCTGCTCGACCTCAAGGCGGCCCGGTTGCTGCCTGCGGCCGAGGTCGAGGACGAGGAGGACATCGCGCGGCTGGAGGCACGAGATCTCCTGTTCGCCCGGTTACTGCAGTACCGGGCCTACAAGCTGTCCGCCGCTCACCTGGCCGAACTGCTGCTCCGCAACGCCCGCCGCTACGCCCGCGAGGCTGACCTCGAGCCGCGGTTGGCCGCGCTGGTGCCGGAGGTGACCCTCGGCATCGACTCGCACCGCCTGGCCGAGTTGGCCGCCGCGGCGCTGCAGCCGCGGCCGGTGGTGCGGGTGGAAACCGAACACGTTCACGTCACCCGGGTCAGCGTGCGCGAGCACATGGCTGTCCTCGCCGAGCGACTGCGCGGTGGCGGCTCCGTGACCTTCCGGGCGCTGGTGGCCGACTGCGCGGCCACCCTCGAGGTCGTGGCCCGCTTCCTCGGCCTGCTCGAGCTCTACCGCGACGGCCAGGTCGCGTTCGAGCAGGCGGCCGCCCTCGGTGATCTGCGCGTGCGTTGGACCGGTCCGGCCGTTGGCGGTTCCGCCGGCGATGACGGCGCGGCCGCCGAGGCCTTCGTAGCCGTCGACGAGGAGTACGGGTGAGTGAGCCGGCCGCCCGCACGGGCCCGGACGGACTCCTCGAGCGCGCCCCGGATCTCGACGCAGCGGACCCGGACGCACCAGTGGTCGAGGGCGCCACCCAAACCCACCCGAGCGAAATCCAGGACCTAACCGGGACGGAAGGCGCCACCCAGATCGACGCGACGAGCACCGAGGACGCACCCATCGGGGCGGCCGAGGAGTTGGCCGCACTGGGCTTGGACGACCCGGCGATGTTACGGGCGGCGCTGGAGGCGGTGTTGTTCGTCAGCGATCAGCCGCTCGCGCCGGCCGACGTGGCCGCGGCCCTGCTGGTTCCTGAGCCCGCCGTGCGAGCCGGCTTCGCCGGCATCGCGGCGGAGCTGGCTCAGCGCCGGGCCGGCACCGAGT
>JALZBL010000391.1 GCA_030947395.1 Actinomycetota bacterium
CCGACCTCCGCGCCCACGCCGAGCCCTGCGACGTCGCCTCGCCGGCTGACGTCGAGCGGGTGATGGCGGCGGCCGAGCGCCACGGCGGACCGCACGTGATCGTGTGCAATGCGGCGACAGACTTCGCCGGCTCCGTCGAGGACACCTCGCTGGAGGATTGGAACCGCGTGCTCACGATCAACCTCACGGGCGTGTATCTGTGCGCCCGCGCAGCGATGCCAAGGATGCGCAAACACGGCAGCGGCTCAATCGTCAACATCGCGTCGGTCAACGCCTTCTGGCTCGAACCCGACCTCGCCGCCTACGCGACCGCCAAGGGCGGCGTCATCGCCCTCACCCGCTCGATCGCCATCGACGCCGGCCAGGAGGGCATCCGCTGCAACTGCGTCTGCCCCGGATACATCGACACCGGCATGGCGCAGCGCTATTTCGACCTCCAAGCCGAACCCGGCGCTGCCCGAGCCGAGGCCGGACGCATGCACGCGCTTGGGCGGATCGGACACCCCGAAGAGGTCGCTGCCGTCGTCGCCTTTCTGGCCAGCGACGAGGCGTCATTCTGCACCGCCCAAGCGTTCGTCGTTGATGGCGGGTTGAGCGCGGGGATTCCAGCGCGCGCTTCCTGAGCAATCGCGAGGATCGCTTTGTCGTGGGGCGTGAGCGGCTGTGACGGGCTACTTTGGTGCCCTTAGCGTGCGCGACCGCGGTTGTATAGGTGTCTGGCCCACAGGTAGCTGACCAGTGCAATGCCGACGCTCCAGGCGATGGCGGCGATCACGTTCATACCGACACTGGTTCCGTTGAGCAGCCCCCGCACCGCTTCGGTCACAGGCGTGAAAGGCTGGTACTCGGCGAACTGCCGCAGCCCGGCCGGCATGGTCGCGGTCGGAACGAAGCCACTTCCGAGAAAGGGCAGCAACGTCAACACCATGGGGGTGTTGCTGGCGGTCTCGACGGTCTTGGCGGCCAAGCCAAGCGCTGCGGACAGCCACACGAGCGCAAAGGCGAACAGGGTCAGCACACCAACCGCGGCCAGCCACGCCGCCGGGCCCGCGATGGACCGAAAGCCGAGCGCCAGAGCGATGGCGAGCACCACGGCGAGACCGAACAGGGCCTGGATCACGCTGGCGATCACGTGCCCGGTGAGTACCGCGGCGCGCGCGATGGCCATGGTGCGGAACCGGTCGATGATGCCGCCGGTCATGTCCATGGCTACGGTGATCGCGGTGCCCTGCGCGGCGGCGGCCACGGTCATCAGCAGGATGCCCGGTAGTACGTAGTCAAGGTAGGCGCCGCGGCCGCGGTGGCCGCCGGTGAGCCCGGCACCCAGCTGGCCGCCGAAGACGTAGACGAACAGCAGCAGGAACACGACCGGCATACCGACCAGCAGCACCGTCATAGACGGGTACCGCATCAGGCGGCGCAGGTTGCGGCGCAACATCGTCGCCGAATCGGTCAGCGTATAGGCGAGGGTGCTCACCGTGGGGTCGCTGTCGTTCCGGAACTAGATTCGTGTTCTGTCGCTGGCACCGTGCTGGGGTGACCGGTGACGGCGAAGAACACGTCATCGAGGTCGGGGGTGTGGATCGAGAGATGGTCGACTTCGATCCGCGCGTCATGGAGGCGGTCGAGCAGGTGTCGAAGCGAGGAGACCTCGCCGTCACTGGGCACCTGCAGGGTGAGGTTCTGCTCGTCGCGCGATACCGGGCCGAGCAGGTCGGCAGCCGACTTCCACGCATGCTCAGCGGCGAACCGGAGCCGGATATGACCGCCAGGGACGCGGTGTTTGAGCTCGCCGGGAGCGCCCTCGGCGACGATCCGGCCGTGGTCGAGCACCGCGATGCGGTCGGCGAGCTGATCGGCCTCGTCGAGGTACTGGGTGGTGAGGAAGATCGTCACGCCGGCGGCTGCCAGCTCGCGAATGCTGCGCCACATGGTGCGACGGCTGCGCGGGTCCAGCCCTGTGGTGGGTTCGTCGAGAAAGATCAACCGCGGCGTACCGACCAAGGTCATCGCCAGGTCCAGCCGACGGCGCATGCCTCCGGAATAGGTCGACACCGGCTCGTCTGCGGCCTCGGTCAGCTCGAACCGGGCCAAGAGCTCGACCACCCGCTGCCGGCCGGCACCGCGGCCGAGATGATGCAGGTCGGCCATCAACCGCAGGTTCTCCTTGCCGGTCAGCAGATCGTCCACCGCGGAGAACTGGCCGGTGACCCCGATCGCGCCGCGCACCCCGTCCGGGTCGGTGACCACATTGTGGCCGGCGACCTGGAGTTGGCCAGAGTCGGCCGGGATCAGGGTGGACAGGATCTGCACCATCGTGGTCTTGCCGGCGCCGTTGGGGCCCAGCATGGAGAAGATCGTGCCCTCGGCCACGATGAGATCGATATCGTCGAGCACCACCTTC
>JALZBL010000392.1 GCA_030947395.1 Actinomycetota bacterium
CACCGGTCCGGCCTGGATCAGCGGCTACGCGAAGCCAATCCGCACTTCACCGCCCGGGCGCTGGCCGTCAACCCCGATGGCGACGTGGACCTGCCCGACGGCGAGCTGGACGACTTCGTGATGGTGCCCTGTCTGGTCTGCGGCGGCGGGCCGCTCAAGCCCGAGGTGGTGTTCTTCGGTGAGACGGTGCCCCGCGATCGCGTCAACCATTGCTTCGACCAGGTAGAGGCCTCGAGCGCGCTGCTGGTGCTCGGTTCGTCGCTGAAGGTCATGTCCGGCTACCGGTTCGTGCTGCGGGCCGAGCAGCGTTCGATCCCCATCGCGATCGTCAACCAGGGCCCGACCCGCGGAGATCGGCAGGCCATGGTGCGGGTCGACGCATCGCTGGGTGTCCTGCTCCCGTCACTGCTCGACTGATATCGTCGGCGCCCGCGCGCCGATCACGCGAGTCCGCGGATGCCCAGGGACGGGGGACGGGTGCCCCGGATCGAGGCAACCATGTCGAGGACCTGTCGGGTTTCGACGACGTTGTGTGCGCGGAACACCGTCGCACCGAACCAGGCGCACAACGCGGTGGTCGCCAGCGTGCCGGTGAGCCGTTCGTCCACCGCCCGGTCGAGGGTCTCACCGACGAAGTCCTTGTTGGACAGCGACACGAGGACCGGCCAGCCGGTAGCCACCAGCTCCGGCAGCCGCCGGGTGACCTCGAGGGAGTGCCGGGTGTTCTTGCCGAAGTCGTGACCCGGATCGATCATGATCCGCCGCGCGTCGACGCCTAAGGCGCGGGCGCGCTCGGCCTCGCTGACCGTGCGGCGGAGCACGTCGGCCATGACGTCGGGGTACTCAACTCGGTGCGGACGGGTCCGCGGCGGCAAGCCACCGGCGTGCGTGCAGACCAGGGCGACGTCGAACTCGGCCGCGACGGCGGCCAGGCGGGCGTCGGTTCCGCCCCACGCGTCATTGAGGATGTCCGCGCCCGCGGCACAGACTCCGCGGCCGACCTCATGGCGCCAGGTGTCCACGCTGATCAGCAAATCGGGGTGCCGGGCGCGCACCCGCTCGACGAACGGCACGGTGCGCCGGAATTCCTCCGCGGTGTCGACCTCGTCGCCGGGAGCGGCTTTGACCCCGCCGATGTCGACGATGTCGGCCCCCTGGGCCACCACTTCCTCGACCCGCTCGAGCGCATCGTCGAAGGCGAAGGTGGCGCCCCGGTCATAGAAGGAATCGGGGGTCCGGTTGACGATGGCCATGACCAGCAGGTCCCCGGGCCCGAATTCCCGCTGGCGCAGGAGGAGCGTCACGTCGCCACTGTATGGTGCGCTGAGGTCCTACCGCCGAAGTCGAAGTCGCGGCACCCGCCGTTACCGGTCGGCCCCGGTCGACGGGCGTGCCGCCAGGAGGTTCGATGTCGCAAATGCACACGGCGCGCGACCTCGGACCGGCGTTCCTCGCCCTGGCCGAGGCGTTCCGGATGGACCGCAGCTCGGCTGAGGTGTACCAATCGATCGTCGATTCGGCCACCAAGCTGATCAGTGGGTGCGACCACGCCAGTATCAGCACGATCGACCGGGGCCGGTTCACCACCGTCGCGGCCAGTGATGACGTGGCGCGCAAGGTCGATGATCTGGAACGCGAGTGCGGGGAAGGTCCGTGCCTGGACGCGATCGAGGAGGCGTCGTTCCAGTACGACGCCGACCTCACCGTGGCCCCCACCTGGCCCGCGCTGGCCACCCGATGTCTGGCCGAGACACCGGTGCGCAGCGCACTCGCGTTTCGCTTGGTAACCGGCGGCCGCAAGGCCGGTGCCCTGGACATATTCTCCGACCGCCGCGGTGGGCTCGACGAGCGCTCGATCGAGGAGGCGTCGCTGCTGGCCGCCTTCGCGGTGGTGGCCCTGGCCGGCGCGCTCGAGCGCAACCGGGCGGACAACCTGGCGCTGGCCCTGGACACCAACCGTCAGATCGGCAAGGCGATCGGGCTGCTGATGGCCGCACACAAGATCAGTGACGAGCAGGCGTTCAATGTCCTCAAGCGGACGTCGCAGGACCTCAATCGCAAGATGCACGACATCGCGGTGGAGTTCGTTGCGAAGGAGGACAGCGCGGCCGCCACCGAGGCGGCCGCCGTCACCCAGGCCAACGCCGCGAACGGCACCAGCAGCACTAACGGCTTGACCGCCCCCAACGGGTCCACGGCCGTCAAGCAATGACCCAGCATCGGCGTGAAGTCGCCAAGGACCCGGACCCGGACCCAGACCCGGCCGCGGCCGCGGTTTACTGGTCACGTTCGCCCTGACGGCAAGGCCACTTGGGTGCGGCGCGCGGGGCGGTAGCTCAGCCGGTTAGAGCAGGGGACTCATAATCCCTGGGTCGTGGGTTCGAGTCCCACCCGCCCCA
>JALZBL010000093.1 GCA_030947395.1 Actinomycetota bacterium
GACCCACCCCTCGCGCCGGTGCTCGCGGCGCCGTCGACCGCTTTGCCGAGGCCGGTGGGCGCTCTTTCGCGGTCCGCCCGGGGTGTATACGGTCACGAACGTGCTCATCGGAATCCACCCCTGCGTGATCGTGATGGGGGTGGCCGGCAGCGGAAAGACGACGGTCGGCGGCATCCTGGCGCAGCAGCTGGGCGTGCCCCTGGCCGACGCCGACGACTTTCACAGCGCCGAGGCCAAGGCGAAGATGGCCGCCGGGCACCCGCTGGACGACGACGACCGGGCGCCGTGGCTGATCCGCCTGCGGGATTGGCTGCGGGGCCATCCCGACGGTGCGGTGTTGGCCTGTTCGGCGCTCAAACGCCGCTACCGCGACGTGCTGCGCACCGGCGCGCCGAAGGTCTGCTTCCTCCACCTGGCCGGCGACCCGACCGTGGTGGTGGAGCGGGTCGGGCACCGCACGAAGCACTACATGCCGGCCTCGCTGGTGCAGTCGCAGTACGACGCATTGGAGCCGCTCGAGCCGGACGAGTTCGGCCTGGTCGGCGATATCGCGCTCGATCCCGAGCAGATCGTCAAGAAGTTCCTCGAGGAGATCCAATGAGCTCAATCCTGTCTGGCGCCGCGCTGGCCGCCGGTCCGTCCGCCGGAACTGACACGCGGTTGATCACCGCCGCGCTGATCGGCATCGCGGTCATCATCGCGCTGATCACCTTCTTCAAGCTGCATCCGTTCCTGTCGCTGATCATCGGCGCGATCCTGGTCGGGGCGATCGCCGGCCTGCCGTTGGACAAGACGGTCGCCAGCTTCGGGACCGGAGTCGGGGCCACGGTGGCCAGCGTCGGCACGCTGATCGCCCTCGGCGCGATCTTCGGCAAGCTGCTGGCCGATTCCGGCGGCGCGGACCAGATCGTGGACACCATCGTCGGACGGGCCAGCGCCCGCAGTCTGCCGTGGGCGATGGCGCTGATCGGTGCCATCATCGGACTACCGATGTTCTTCGAGATCGGCCTGGTTCTGTTGATGCCGGTCATCCTGCTGGTTGCCCGGCGTTCGGGTCAGTCCCTCATCCGGGTCGGCATTCCGGCCTTGGCTGGCCTGTCGGCGATGCACGGGTTCGTGCCGCCCCACCCGGGCCCGCTGGCGGCGATCGCCAACCTCAATGCCGATCTCGGGTTGACCTTGGCCCTCGGCGTCCTCGTCGCGGTGCCGTGCGTGGTGATCGCCGGACCGCTGTTCGCCCCAATCGCCGAGCGTTGGGTGGGGCACGTGCCGGTGCCAACGCTGTACCTGGAGGGCGCCGGCGGCCCGACCGGCGCCGGCGTCGCCGAGTCGGACGGACGCGGCGACGGACCGGGCGACGCGATCGACCCCCGCCGCGAATCGGACCGCGGCACGGTGCGGACCCGCCGCGACGAGCGCCCGGTCGACCGCGGCGGCGACGGCGTCGGGCTCAGTTCCCGCCGGCCCGGCTTCCCGATCACGTTGGCCACGGTCCTGCTCCCGGTGGTGCTGATGCTGGCCAAGGCCGTCGCCGACGTGGTGGACCAGCACGGCAAAGGCGTGGTCCACCGCTTTCTGGACTTCGTGGGCACGCCGCTGGTGGCCTTGTTGATCGCCGTGCTCGTCGCCATCTTCACCCTCGGCCGCAACGCCGGACTGAACAAGGACCAGCTGGCGGCCACGATCGACAAGTCCCTGCCCCCGATCGCCGGCATCCTGCTCATCGTGTCGGCCGGCGGCGGGTTCAAGCAGGTACTCGTTGACAGCGGGATCGCCAAGGTGATCGCGTCATGGGTGGAGGGCAGCACGCTGTCCCCGCTCTTCCTGGCCTGGCTGGTGGCGGTGCTCCTGCGCCTGGCCACCGGCTCGGCCACGGTCGCCACGGTGACCACCGCGGGCATCCTGTCGCCGGTCGCTGCAACGCTGTCCAACCCGCATCTGTCCCTGCTGGTCCTGGCCATCGGTGCCGGCTCGCTGTTCTTCTCCCACGTCAACGACGCCGGATTCTGGCTGGTCAAGGAGTACTTCGGGTTGTCGGTGGGTCAGACCATCAAGTCCTGGTCGATCATGGAGACCCTCATCTCGGTCAGCGGCATCGTCATCGTCCTCCTCCTCAGCGTCGTCATCTGAGGCCCCCTCGGCCGGACTGGTGGTCCGAAGCGCCCTCGCCTGACTCGCACCCGGCCGAACCGCTCGGTCCACCGGCCGGTCCTCCGGGTGGGGTACGGTCCGCCCGGTCGAACGGGACACGGCCTTGAGCTGCGTACTGTCAGGTCGGTCCGCGTCGACCCGATTCGGGACCCGGTGGACGGAAGCGAGGTGAGCGCGATGGCCGGCAGAGGCCGCAGCAGCAAAGGCAGCGGTACCGGAATGAAGTTGGTCGTCGTCGAGTCGCCGTCGAAGGCCAAGACGATCGGCGGCTACCTCGGTGCCGGCTACGTGGTGGAGGCCTCGATCGGGCACATCCGCGACCTGCCCCGCAACGCCGCCGACGTACCCGCGCAGTACAAGGGCGAAGCGTGGGCGCGCCTCGGCGTGGACACCGAGCACGACTTCGAGCCGCTCTACGTGGTCAGTCCGGATCGAAAGCAGCAGGTGAGCAAGCTCAAGGCGCTGGTCAAGGACGCCGATGAGCTCTACCTGGCCACCGACGAGGACCGCGAGGGCGAGGCCATCGCCTGGCACCTGGTCCAGACGCTGAACCCGAAGATCCCGGTGCGGCGGATGGTCTTCCACGAGATCACCCCGCAGGCGATCGCCCGGGCGGTAGCGAACCCCCGCGACATCGACGACGACCTGGTCGACGCCCAGGAGACCCGCCGCATCCTGGATCGGCTCTACGGCTACGAGGTCTCGCCGGTGCTGTGGAAGAAGGTGCTGCCGCGGCTGTCGGCCGGCCGGGTGCAGTCGGTGGCCACCCGCATCGTGGTCGAGCGGGAACGCGCGCGCCTGAAGTTCCGCTCGGCCGACTACTGGGACGTCGAGGGCACCTTCTCCGTCGCTGCGGCCGACGCCAAGACCGGCGACCCCAGCACCTTCACCGCCGCCCTCGTCGCGGTGGACGACGTGCGGGTGGCCACCGGGCGTGACTTCGCGGCCGAGACCGGCCTCGCCCCGGCCGACGTGCTGCACCTCGACGAGGCCGGCGCGCGGGGGCTGGCCGCTCGCCTCGACGGCCGCGCGTTCACCGTCGGCCGGGTCGAGGAGAAGCCTTACCGGCGCCGGCCGTACCCGCCGTTCAGGACGTCGACGCTCCAGCAGGAGGCCGGCCGTAAGTTCCGCTGGTCGTCCCAGGTGGTGATGCGGGTCGCGCAACGGCTCTACGAGAACGGCCACATCACCTACATGCGTACCGACTCGACCACGCTGTCGCAGACCGCCCTCTCGGCGGCGCGCACGCAGGCCCGCGAACTGTACGGCGACGCCTACGTGCCGGCCGAGGCGCGTACGTACACCCGCAAGGTCAAGAACGCCCAGGAGGCGCACGAGGCGATCCGTCCGGCCGGCGACGCCTTCCGCACGCCCGGCCAGCTCGCCGCCGCCCTGTCCAGCGACGAGTTCCGCCTCTACGAGCTCATCTGGCAGCGCACCCTGGCCTCGCAGATGGCCGACGCCGTGGGCACCACCGTCTCGGTTCGCCTGAGTGGTGACTCCTTGGCCGGGGAGCGGGCTGAGTTCGCCACTTCCGGACGCACCATCACCTTCCCCGGGTTTCTGCGCGCCTATGTCGAGGACACCGACGAGGACAGCGCAAAGGAGGGCCGCGACGACAGTGAGAAGCGGCTGCCCGGCCTTGAGCGCGGCCAGGGCTTGGGCGCAGTCGGCTTCGAGGCCGAGGGCCACTCCACCCAGCCGCCGGCCCGCTACACCGAGGCCTCGCTGGTCAAGGCGATGGAGGAGATGGGCATCGGCCGCCCGTCCACCTATGCCTCGATTGTGCAGACCATCCAGGACCGCGGCTACGTCTGGAAGAAGGGGTCGGCGCTGGTGCCGTCCTGGGTCGCCTTCGCCGTCGTCGGCCTGCTCGAGTCCTACTTCGGCCGCCTGGTCGACTACAACTTCACCGCGTCGGTGGAGAACGACCTCGACTCCATCGCCGCCGGAGACGCCTCCCGGGTCGACTGGCTGCACAAGTTCTACTTCGGCACCGGCGGGGCGACCACGTCCGACGAGCACGCCCGCATCTCCGCCCAAGGTGGGCTCAAGCGACTGATCGCCGAGCGGTTGGAGGACATCGACGCCCGCGGCGTGAATTCCATCCCGATCGCGGGCACCGACGCCGTGGTGCGGGTCGGGCGCTACGGGCCCTATCTGCAGCGGGGCGCGGACTCCGAGCAGCGCGCGTCGATCCCGGACGACCTCCCACCGGACGAGCTGACTCCGGCCAAGATCGAGGAGCTGCTCTCGGCGCCGTCCGGCGACCGTGAGCTCGGCGCGGATCCGGCGACCGGCCGCGAGGTCACCGCCCGCACCGGCCGCTACGGCCCCTACGTCACCGACGGCGAGCGGACGGCCTCGCTGTTCGCGACGATGTCGCTCGACACCCTCGACCTGGACACGGCGCTGCGCCTGCTCACCCTGCCCCGCGCCCTCGGGCTGGGCGGGGACGGTGAGGAGATCACCGCCCAGAACGGCCGCTACGGCCCGTACATCAAGAAGGGCACCGACTCGCGCTCGCTGGACGCCGAAGAGCAGCTGTTCACGGTGACCCTCGACGATGCGCTGGCCCTGCTGGCCCAGCCCAAGACTCGCGGCCGGCGCGGGGCGGCCGCTCCGCCGCTGCGCGAGCTGGGCGTCGACCCAACATCGCAGAAGCCGATGGTGGTCAAGGACGGCCGGTTCGGGCCGTACGTCACCGACGGCGAGACGAACGCCTCCCTGCGTCGCGAGGACACGGTCGAGTCGATCACCGACGAGCGGGCGTCCGAGCTGCTCGCCGACCGGCGGGCCCGCGGCCCGGTGAAGAAGGCTCCGGCCAAGCGCGCCGCGGCCAAGAAGCGCGCCCCCGCCAAGGCCACGGCCACGAAGAGCGCTCCGCGCCAGGCGGTGGCGAAGCCGGCCGGCGCTACCAAGGCGGCGAAGAAGGTGCCGGCGAAGAAGGTGCCGGCGAAGGCGGCGAGGGGCGACTGAGCGTCTGGGCGGCCTGGGTGGCGGCAGGCGCGTCCCTGGTCGGGGCCGGCCTGGCCTATCTGGGCGCGCGCCGCGGCAGCCGACCGGAGCAGCTGGCCGTCACCCAGAGCGAGCGCGATGAGTGGGGACGGCGGTTCACCACCGCCATCGAGCTGATGACTGACACCGACGAGCGGCGGGTGCTCATCGGCCAGGCCCTGCTCGGCGCGCTGCTCGACAGCGACCTGGCCCAGGCCGACGACCGGCGCATCGCCACGAGGCTGCTGCGCGAGTCGGCGCTGGCCGATCTGGGCATGCCGGCCGCGCCGGCGCTGCACGATGGCGTCCCGGGCATGCGCCCGATCGGCCCGGTGGTGGACGACGTGGAGTTCGTGGAGGACGATGGCGGTATTGCCGAGCCGACCGCACCGGTGGCCGGTACCCCGGCGGCACATTTGGCCGGTACCCCGGCGGAGGAGGGCCGATGACGACGATCGTGCGCGTGAAGCGCTCCCAGGTGCAGGCCGCCCAATTGCTGGTCAAGCTGGCCGGCGGCGAGGACAAGGTCGAGCCGATCATCGCCCGCATCGCCAACGCCGCCCCGTCCGACCGGCCGGGGACCGCCCAGCCCACCACGGCCTGACGTTCTGCTCGTCCCGACGTCCAAGCACAACGCCGAGTCGGTGATCGAGTCGCGGGCCCAGATGTCCACGCTGCCCGGCTCGTGAGCTGGTGCGCACCGAAGCGTTCAGGGGCGCCGCGGCTGGAACTCGATGCGGTTGCCGAACGGGTCCCGCGTGTGGAACCGGCGTACTCCTTCGATCTCAGCGTCGGCCGGCGTAACCGGGTGACCGGCGGCGACGAGGCGGTGGGCGAGGGCATCCAGGTCGTCGACCAGGAACGCCGGATGGGCTTTGGCCGCGGGGCGGAACGGCTCCTCCACGCCGAGGTGCACCACGGCGGTGCCCGAGCTGAACCAGCACCCGCCGCGGTCGGCCAGCGCGGGTGGCTTGGGCTGCTCGACCAGGCCGAGCAGGCCGCCGTAGAAGCGGCGCGCGACGTCCTCGGCGCCGGCCGGAATGGCCAGCTGCACGTGGTCGATCCCGGTGATCATCCTGGGCCGTCCGGGCGATGAGCCACGCAGAACACCCGGCGGAACTCGAAGAAGGTGCCGTGCTCGCCGCGCGGGTAGGCCGAACGCAGCGCCGCCGCATACTCCGCCTCGAACTCGCCCGCGTCCTCGCCGAGCGCTTGCAACACCGGGCGCAGCCCGGTTCCCCGGACCCATTCGAGAATCGGGTCGTCGCCGGCCAGTTGGTGGCAGTAGGTCGTCTCCCAGGCGTCGACCGTCCAGCCCTGCGCCAGCATCGCCTGGGCGTACTCGACCGGAGCAAGCACCGCGTCGTGGTGGCGCAGCACACCGGCCAGCCGGCCCCGCCACCGCGGCGCGTCGGCCAGTTCTCGCATCAGGACGTGCGACGGCGAGGAGAAGTTGCCCGGCACCTGCCAGGCCAGCCAGGCGTTCGGCGCCAGGATGCGCGCCCAGGCCCGCATCACGTCAAGGTGACCGGGCACCCACTGCAGAACGGCGTTGGCCAGCACCACGTCGTAAGCGGGGCCGGGTTGGCACTCGAGGACGTCACCGAGCCGGAAGCTCAGGCGATCTCCGGCGTGCTCGGCGGCACGGGTGATCATCTCGGCTGAGGAGTCGATGCCGAGCACCTCGGCGGTCGGCCAGCGCCGGA
>JALZBL010000393.1 GCA_030947395.1 Actinomycetota bacterium
GGCACCCCGCCGATGCCGGCTCTCTCGACGGACCGACGCGCTTCGTAGACTGCCCGACGTGACGATCCAGGCGATCCGCCTCTTCGGCGATCCGGTGCTGCGCACACCGGCCGATCCGGTCACCGCCTTCAACAAGGAACTGCGCAAGCTGGTCCGCGACCTGGAGGAGACGATGCTCGCCGCGCCGGGAGCCGGCCTGGCCGCACCCCAGATCGGAGTGGGACTGCGGGCGTTCACCTACCACGTCAGCGAGGAGGAGCACGGGCATCTGATCAATCCGGTGCTCCACTTCCCGACCGAGGAGACGCAGCGCGGCGACGAGGGTTGCCTGTCCATCCCCGGCCTGCCGTTCGACTGCGTTCGCCGCGAGCACGTCGTGGCGCGCGGGCAGAACATGTACGGGGAAACGATCGTCGTCGAGGGCACCGCCAAGCTGGCCCGGGCGATCCAGCACGAGACCGACCACCTCGACGGCGTGCTGTTCGTGGACCGGCTCGACCCCGAGACCCGCCGAGCGGCCATGCGCGCCATCCGCGAGGCGGAATGGTCCGGCGAGGCGAGCTGGACTCCGCAGATCAAGGTCAGCCCGCACTGATGCGGTTGCTGTTTGCCGGCACGCCGGAGGCCGCGACGCCGTCGCTGCAGGCCCTGATCGACTCACCGCGCCACGAGGTTGTCGCAGTGCTGACCCGGCCCGACGCCCCCGCCGGTCGCGGTCGGCGGTTGAGCCGGTCGCCCGTCGCCCGACTGGCCGACGCCCACGGCCTGCCGGTGCACCAGCCGCGGCGCCCCGCTGAACCCGGGTTCGTCGCCACGCTTGAAGCGCTCGCCGTCGATTGCGTGCCGGTGGTCGCCTACGGCGCGCTGATCCCTGCCGCCGTGCTCTACGTGCCCCGGTTGGGCTGGATCAACCTGCACTTCTCGGTGCTGCCGGCCTGGCGGGGCGCGGCCCCGGTACAGCACGCCATCCTGGCCGGCGACGAGATCACCGGGGCCTCGACCTTCCTCATCGAGGAGGGCCTGGACACCGGGCCGGTATTCGGGGTCACCACCGAGGCGATCAGGCCGGCCGACTCCGCCGGGGAACTACTCGCTCGACTGTCGATCGCCGGGGCCGGACTGCTGACCGCCACCCTCGACGCGCTCGGTGACGCAGAAATCGCACCGCGACCGCAGCCCGAGGAGGGAGTCAGCCTGGCGCCCAAGATCACCTCCGATGACGCCCGCATCGACTTCACTCAGCCGGCGCCGGCGATCGACCGCCGCATCCGCGCCTGCACGCCATCACCGGGAGCCTGGTCGCTGTGGCGCGCGGAACGGCTCAAGCTCGGGCCGGTCCGGATCAGTGCCGCCCCGCACGGGGAGGTCGCTGCCGGTGCTCTGCTCGTCGACGGGACGTCCGTCCTGGTCGGCACCGCGACCCGGCCGCTCGTACTCGGCACGGTGCAGCCGGCCGGGCGCACTTCGATGGGCGCCCTGGACTGGGTCCGCGGCGCACGACCGCAGGCCGGCGACCACTTTGGCTGAACGCCGGGCGAGTAAAGCCCCGAGGGGGACGAGTAACGCCCCGAGGGGGAGCGGGGACCGCCAGCCGGACCGCCAGCCGAAACCAGACCGCCAGCCGAAGCTCGACCGACGCGCCCACGCCTCGCCCGGCGACCGACCCGGCGCGCGCCCTCGCCCGCCGACCGACCCGGCCCGCCGCGTCGCCTTCGACCTGCTCCGAGCGGTCGAGGCCGACGGCGCCTACGCCAACCTGACCCTGCCACGCCTGCTGCGCGAGCACCGGCTGTCCGGTGGCGACGCCGCCCTGGCCACCGAGCTGGGTTACGGCACCGTACGGGCTCAGGGCACGCTGGACGCGATCATCGGCCGCTGCACCACCCGCCCCCCGAGCCGGCTGGACCCGCCGGTACTCGACCTGCTCCGACTGGGGGCCTACCAGCTGTTGCGCACGCGAATCCCCCCGCACGCCGCCGTCTCAGCCACGGTCGACCTCGCCCGCCGCGTCGGCGCCGGCCGCTCCGGTGGGCTCGTCAACGCCGTGCTACGCAAGGTCTCCAGCCGCACGTGGGAGGAGTGGACCGACGACGTCAGCGCCGGCCGTCCACCGATCGAACGGCTCGCCGCGCGCTACGCCCACCCGGTGTGGATCGCCGAGACCTTCGCCGACGGGTTGCCGGCCGAGGAGGTCGAATCCGCGCTGGCGGCCGACGACCGGCGTCCGGCCACCCATCTCGTCGCCCGGCCCGGCCGGATCGGCCGCGCCGAACTGATGCGCGAGGCGGGACCGGCCGCGGGACCCGGACCCTTCTCGCCCTACGCCGTTCGCCTCGACGGCGGCGACCCGGCCACGCTGGCGGCGGTGCGCGACGGTCGGGCCGGCGTACAG